>NZ_JAAGPG010000012.1:0-51375 GCF_017104665.1 Burkholderia sp. Se-20378
GTCGGGCCAGCGCGCCGCCTCCCGGCAGGCCTGCTCGAGCACGAAGCGGCCAAGCCGGTCGATCAGGCCGCCGCGCTCGGCCACCGGAATGAAGCGGCCCGGCGAAATCCAGCCGGCGCGCGGGTGATGCCAGCGCAGCAGCGCCTCGCGCGTCGTGATCTGGCGGGTGCGGACATCGACGATCGGCTGGTAGAACACGTACAGCCCCTGGTTCTCGTCCAGCGCGACGCGCAGCTTCGATTCGAGCGCGACCCGCTCCTGCGCGCTCGTTTCCATGTCCGGCGAGAACATCCGGTAGGTGCCCTTCCCGGCTTTCTTGGCCGCATAGAGCGCCATGTCCGCGCGTGACAGCAGCACGCCGCCGTCGTTGCCGTGATGCGGCGCCAGCACGCAGCCGATCGACGCACCGATGCGGAACTGGCGGTCGGGCGACGGCGCATAGGGGGCAACGAGCGTGTCGACGAGCCGCGCGGCCGCGCCCATCGCGCCGTCCGCGTCGGTGTCGCGCAGCAGCACCGCGAATTCGTCGCCGCCGATGCGACCGAGCATCATCGCCGGCTCGGGGCACTGCCCGCGCAGGCGTTCCCCGACCTGGCGCAGCACCTCGTCGCCCGCCGAATGCCCGCACGCGTCGTTGATCAGCTTGAAACCGTCGAGGTCGATGAAGAGGAGCGCGAGCACCTTGTCGGAGCGGCGCAGGCTCGCGTCGAATTCGGCCAGGAAGGTTGCGCGGTTCGGCAGGCCCGTGAGCGAATCGTGATGCGCGAGCTGGTGGATGCGCGCCTCCGCCTCGGCCTGCTGCGTGACGATCGACCACGACAGCATCGGGCCGATATAGCGCCCCTCGGCGTCGCGCACGGCCGAGACCTGGATGTCGAGTACTTCCGGCCCGAGCCCGATGCGCGCGCGATGCGGCAGGTTCGCCGGATCGGCGAGCAGGCGGCGCTGGTGCTGCGGGTGCGGGTGGAAGAAGTCGATCGACGCACCGAGCGCGTCGTCCGCGCGAATCGGCAGCAGGTGCTCGATCGTGCGCAGCAGGTTGCGCGACGTCGCGTTCAGGTAGTTGATGCGGAACGTCTCCGGATCGGCGGTCATCACGGCCACCGGCATGTCGTCGATCATCCGCATCAGCCGCGTCTGCGCCTGCTCGCGCATCCGCGATTCGGCCTGCGCGTCGACGGTGCGCAGGAAGCCGTGGTAGTTGACCGAGATGACGGCGATCAGCGCCGCCGACACGAAGGCCATGTTGACCGCGGTGGCGACGAGCGTCGGCTGGCCGGTCGAGATGAAGAACACGATGAACGCGACGTTGACGATCACGGCCACGCTCAGCGCAGCCGTGCGCAGGTACATCAGGCTGAAGATGCAGCCGATCACCGTGATCGCCAGGTAGAACGCGACCTGGGCCTTTTGCCACGCGTCGCCGTACGGGAACAGCAGCAGCGCCCAGGTGGTGAACGTCACGGCGACCGGGACCACCAGCCAGTTGGTGACCGTGAGCGCGCGCATCACGGTGTCCGGCGTCGGCTCGCGCAGCCGGGTGCGGTGCCAGTGCAGCAGCCGCGCCAGCGCCGCGAGCGTCATCGCGGCCGGCATCGCGACCGACAGCCACCACGGTGTGCTGCGCAGGTGCGTGATGGCGAGGCTCCAGGTGCTCGAGATCAGGATCAGGTACGACACCGGGATCTGGCCGGCGAATACCCGGTATTGCGCTGCGAGCAGGTCCGGGTTCCGGGCCGGCGCCGCGTTGCTTGCCAGTCTTGTCATCCGTGCGTAGTGGGTTTTCATGTGAGCCTGCATGCTGCAACCCGGGTTCAGGTTGCCGTGTCGGGCGGACGTCGGTACCCGCGCGGGTCCGGGCCGAGGTCGGCCTCGACGGCCGATTCGGACGCGGGAACCGGCGTGCGGACGCGGTTGCCGCCGGTCAGCGCAATCTGCCCGCTGCCGACGATCTCGTTGAGGGGCGCAGGCCTGCCGAGCAGGAAGCCCTGCGCTTCGTCGCAGCCTTCGTCGGCCAGCAGCGCAAGCTGGTCGCGCGTCTCGATGCCCTCGGCCAGGATCGGAATCCCCAGGCTCTTGCCGAGCGCGAGCACGGCGCGGATGATCGCGCGATCCTGCGGTTTCGCTTCCGCGTCCGAGACGAACGACTGGTCGAGCTTGATGCGGTCGAACGGGAACGAACGCAGCGTGTCCAGCGACGAATAGCCGGTACCGAAATCGTCGAGCGCGATGCTCACGCCCAGCGCCTTGATCTGCCGCAGCGTGTCCAGCGCGCGCTCGCGGCCGGCGAAGATCGTCGATTCGGTCAGCTCCAGCTGCAGGCGCGACGCCGGCAGGCGGGTTTCTTCGAGCACGTCGGCCACGAGCGCCGTCAGGTCCGCATGCATGAACTGCACGGCCGATACGTTCACCGCGACCGCATAGGGCGGCTCCCACGTGGCCGCCCGCGCGCATGCCTCGCGCAGCACCCACGCGCCGATATCCAGGATCACGCCGTTTTCCTCGGCGAGCGGAATGAACTCGGCGGGCGGAATTGTGCCAAGCGTCGCATGCTGCCAGCGCAGCAGCGCCTCGTAGCCGCGGATCTCGCCGGTCGCGAGCGAAGTCTGCACCTGGTAGTGGACGCTCAGCTGGTTGTCGGCCACCGCGCGGCGCAGGTCGGCCGCGAGGCTGCGGCGCGCGCGAACGATCAGGTCCATCGCCGGCTCGTAGAAGCAGATCGATTGCGCAATGCTGCCCTTGGCGCGGTACATCGCGAGGTCCGCATTGTTGATGAGGATGGCCTTGGTGGCGGCGTCGTCCGGGTAGATGGCGACGCCGAAGCTCGCGCCCGGCACGACCTCGTAGTCGTCCAGCCTGACCGGCTTGTAGAGCGCCGGCTCGAGTCGCTCGAGCAGGTTCATCAGGCGCGTGTCGTCGTCCATCCGGCAGAGCGCCGCGAATTCGTCGCCGCCGATGCGGGCGACGAATTCACCTTCGCGCAGCAGGTTCGCCATGCGGCGCGCAAGGATGCGCAGCACCTCGTCGCCGGCGTGGTGGCCGCGCAGGTCGTTGATTTCCTTGAAGCGGTTCAGGTCGATGCCGATCAGCGCGAGCTTCCTGCCGTGCGCTTGCGCAAGCGCGATTTCTAGGTCCAGCCGCTCGTTGAAGCTGGCCCGGTTGGGCAGGCCGGTCAGCATGTCGCTCAGCGCCAGCCGGCGCAGGTGTTCAAGCGATTCGGCCCGCACGTTGCTGTCGATCACATAGCTCACGAGCCCGGTGCAGACGATCACGAGCGACGTGCCCGCGACCGCCAGCGCCAGCGGACGCAGCTCGTTCACATCGGTCCATGTACCGTCGAGCATCAGCGGCGTGATGCGCAGCGCGCACATCCCGGTGAAATGCAACGCGAGGATCGCGAGCGACAGCACGCCGGCCATCTGGTTGACGGCGTGCGGCGACGGCCGCATCGCGAGGTGCAGCGCGAGCGCGGCGAGGGTCATTGCGAGGAGCACCGACGCGATCAGGTAGCTCAGGTCCCACGACACGATCCCTTCGACCCGCCACGCGAGCATGCCGGTGTAGTGCATCAGCACGATCGCCACGCCGACGATCGCGCCGCCGAGCGCGGGCGCGACCTTAACGATGCGACAGGTCGTCAGCGCGAAGCCGATCGTGCTGCCGCCGACCGCGATGAGCAGCGACACGAGCGTGAGCGGCAGGTTGAAGTGCACGGGCGCGCCGGCGTCGAAGCCGAGCATCGCGATGAAGTGCGTGCACCAGATCGCCACGCCGGCCGAAATGGCCGTCAGCACCTGCCAGCCGAGCCGCTGCGTGCCGGAGGTGTTCACCGTGCGCTGGAACAGGCGCGCGGTGACCCACGAGCCTCCTCCGCACAACAATGCGGCAAGCAAGACCAGCCAGTGGTTGTGCCGATGAACGATGCACCCGAAAACTGTCACCAAAACCTTTCTTCCCCTATCCGTCGCATGGGCTGATGCCATTCCTGATCGACGCGGCGGGGGCGATGCCGCTTCGATCAGGCGCGCCTTCAAGATATCGGCATGTGATGAATAAACTGAACGCCGCGCGGCTGTGCGCAAACGATTGCCCGGCAGATATTTTTTCTGAAAAAAGTGCCGGAACGAGGCGGGATGGGGTCGCGAAGGTTCGGCCGGTGGTTTGCCGGTCTGACGCGGGGTGGAGGCAAAGAGTAATGCGGGGGGAATCCGCCGAGGTTCACCTTCAGGTTTGTTGAGGGGGGATCGTCGATTGCCGGGGAGCGCGACGCGATTTTGAGGAAGGCGTATTCGTCGTCGAGGCACCCGTGCAATGAAACGTCCGGGTAGCACATGAAATCGGCGTGGCGCGAGGCTGCGGCAATCCGCAGTTGCGCCACTGCCAGCTCAACGGAGCTACTCGTACAGCCTGCAGCGATCCGTCGAGACTGACCTGTTCCAGTTGATCGATCTCCCGCTCCTACTTTATCGATCGTCCGGCAATGTGACCTTCACGAATCGACGGCTGGATATCGCGAGCCGACCGCGCATCGCCCACCAGATGCAGTTGACCCACACGCCCCCGCAACGCCGCCCAGATTTCGTTCTGCGACTCCCGGTAGCCCACCAGCACCACCGTGTCGGCCGGGATGCGCTCCGCCTGGGTTCCGAAAAGCGGCCGGATCTCGGCACTGCCACGGTCGATCGACACCAGCGCCGACTGCGTGACGATGCGCAGCCGGCCCGCATTGTGCAGCCTCCGCAACGCAGCCTGCGTGCGCCCGGTGGTCTCGACGGCCGGGGCGAACATCAGGTGGCGCGTCACATAGGTCACCTCGACCCCGCGATTGATCAGCGCTTCGCAGCAGCCAATGGCTTCGTAGTGCCCGACATCGTCGAAAACCAGCGCCGTGCGCCCCAGGTCCTGCGGCGGCGCGATCGCCAGGTCCAGCGACGTCAGCACCGTCGCTTCGCGCGCAATCGGTACCTGCGCGGCCGGGTCGGCCGTCTGCCGGAACTCATGCACGTCCGCAGGCTGTGAGCCCGTGGCCACGATGACCGCGTCCGGCGCCTCGGCCAGCACGTCGTCCGCGTCCACGTAGGTCGACAGCCGCACGTCCGCACCCAGGCGATAGATCTCGTTCTCCAGCCAGATCGCGATGTCCCCGATCGGGTGAAGTTTCGGCAAGTGTTTCGCGCAGTTCAGCAGGCCGCCCAGGTCGGACATCGCCTCGACCAGCGTCACGCGGTGCCCGGCGAGCAGCGCCGTGCGGGCCGCTTCCATGCCCGCCACGCCGCCGCCCACCACCAGCACTTTGCGCGGCGTCTCGGCTTTGACGATCGTCTCGTCCGACAGCGTTTGCTCGTAGCCCACCGCCGGATTCACCGCGCAGCCCATCCGGCCGGCGAACGCGCCGCCCAGGCACCCCTGGTTGCAGCCGATGCACGGCCGCACCTCGGTGCCGCGCCCTTCCCGGCTCTTCACGACCAGCAACGGATCGGCGATCATCCCGCGCACGATGTTGATCATGTCGGCCTGCCCGGTCTTCAACGCCTGCTCGGCATCGTCCAGCGTCGCGTAGCGGCCCACGATGATGCGCGGCACCGTCACGCCTTCCGAAATGCGCTCGGCGTGCGGCAACTGGTAGCCGACCGGCGCGTCCATGCCCGCATAGCGGTCGACGTGAAAGTAGTAGTCGCCGTGCGTGATGTTGACGAAATCGATCAGCCCCTCGGCCTGCGCCCGCAACGCGATCGCGTTGACGTCCTCGTCGGTGAGAATGCGCGCGTCCGAGCTGCCGCCGATGCGCACGCCGAGCGCGAATTCCGGCGACGTCGCCGCGCGAATCGCGCGCAGCGTCTCCATGAACGCCCGCATGCGGTTGTCGAAGCTGCCGCCGTACGCATCGGTACGCTGGTTCAGCACCGGCGAGAAGAATTGCGAGAACAGGTAGCCGGCGCCGGCCAGCACCTCTACGCCGTCGAGCCCCGCGGCCTGCATGCGGACGGCCGCCTTCGCGTACGCGTCGATCACCTCTTCGATCTGGTCGGTGGTCATCGAAATCGGCGGCGCGACCGAGTAGCGCCCCGCCAGTGCCGATACGGCCCACGGCAGGCCGCCGTCCGCCGCCGGATCGGTGTAGCCGCCGTGCCAGAGCTGCGTAAACAGCTTCATGCCGGTTGGGGCAATGGCATCGACCAGCTTGCGCATCGGTGCGATCGATCCGTCGTCGCTCGCCGTCAGCGAAAAGGTCGATGACGGGTGAACCGACGTGCTTTCGATGATCGACAACCCCGCGCCGCCTTTTGCGCGCGCCAGGTGATAGGCGATCAGGTCGTCGTTGACGTATCGGTTGGCCAGGCGCGTCGCATGCGCGGTGCGCACGATCCGGTTCGGAATCTCGACGGCGCCGATCCGGAGCGGTGAGAAAACATGCTTGTACATGGTCAGGCCACCGAACGCTTGGACGTGATGCCACCGTCGACCGTGACGATGGCGCCGCTGGTGTAACCCGAACGGGGCGACGCCAGATAGACGAACAGATCGGCGACTTCCTCGACCGTCGCCGCACGCCCCAGCGGATAGCCCGCCATCAGCTCGTCGGAACGCGCTTCGTCACCGAGCAGGCGCGCCGCGTGGTTTCGCAGCACCTTGGCGATGCGCTCGGTGCCGACCGGCCCCGGGTTGACGCCCACCACCCGAATGCCATCCTCGAGGCTGCGGCCGCCCAGCGCACACGTGAACGCCATCAACGCGGCATTGCCGGTCGAGCCCGCGATGTAGTTGAAGTCGAAGTTCTGGCCGCCATTGCCGATGTTGTTGAGAATCACGCCGCCGCCGCGCGCCTTCATCCCGGTGTAGATCGCGCGCGTCAGGTTGATGTAGCCGAACACCTTCAGCTCCCAGCCCTTGCGCCATGCTGCTTCATCGACGTCCCACAGCGTGCCGCCCGGAATCGCACCGGCGTTGTTGACCAGGACGTCGACGTCGCCGGCGAACGCGACGACCTCGTCGATCGCGCCGGGCGCCGTCATGTCCAGCGCCAGCACGTCCACGCGCACGTCATGCGCGGCGCGCAGCTCGGCTGCCAGCTGTTCCAGCTTGTCTGCAGAGCGTGCGGTCAAGACGAGGTGGCATCCCTCTGCGGCAAACGCCTTCGCGAGACCCTCGCCGATGCCCTGTGATGCGCCGGTGATCAGGACTCGCCGGCGTGCAAGTTTCATGTCCATTTTTGGGTTTCCGTACTTTCACTACACGACATGCGTCATTCCAGTTTCGACCCGGGGCGTGCGAGCGATGCAGCGACGTCCCTGCAGCCTTCTTCGAATATTGAACGCGGAACCGGGGTCTGGATCACCAGGCCGGTGCAACTATTCCGTACTTTGATAAACCGGCAGGAACCGCTCCGTACGCGTCAGGGGATGCACCATCAGGCTTTCCCGAACGAGGTTTCACCGGCACCACCCGGATACGCTCACGACGACGATTTGCCGCTCCGCTCCGCCGAATGAACGACACGCGCTTGCGCGGACATCGACGCGAAAAGCGGCTTCGATCGAGAAACGGACGTGCCAGGAATCGATTGACTCGAATGCCGTTGGCCCCGCGTGCACGCACGCGGCGGCACGATGTAGCCGATCGACAGAACGACCGTGATTACCTGGTGGGGATTCGTGAAATGCGTCTCCGTCATTCTTTTGCTCGTTCATTGATGGTCGAGCGTCGGGATAGCGTCGTCAATTGAGCGATGCGCTCCGTCCCGTGCTTTGGAAGCCCCCGCTCTGCAGAGGCGTACGCGGTCTTGCCGCGTTGCGGATGCTTTCAAAGTACGGAAACTTGCGCGCGTTTCAATTGCGGCACCCTCCTCTCGTACTTTTCAATCAGGACTGACGTGATGCAAAACAGGCGCGGCAACGGCAGCATCCCGGCCGCCGCCGGAAACGCTTCGATATCCCGGGCACACGTCGATACGCGCTACCTGACACGCTTCCAGAGGAGACACTCATGACAGACAAATCAGCGCTCAAGGCCGAGTTCGAACGACTACACGGCTACTGGAGCGACGTGCACGACCAGGCGCTCGCGGAGGATCCTGTCTTCTTCAACGATTACCTGGTGATGGCCCGCGCCGCACTGGATGGCGGCCATCTCGAGCCCAAGCTCTGCGATCTCGTCATGATCGCGGCAAGCGCGAGCGTCACGCACCTGAACGGCGACGCGGTTGCGCTGCACATCCAGGGCGCGCTGCGTCACGGCGCCACGCGCCAGGAAATCGCGGAGGCCTTGCAGATCTCGTCGGTGCTCGGCATTCACTCGTACATGGTCGGCGTACCCGTGCTGTTCGAGGAAATCGAGGCAAACGGCCAGTCGGTCGATGCGGCATTTCCGCTCGACGAGAAATTCGAGCAGGTCAAATCGGCGTTCACTGCCAGCCGCGGCTACTGGAGCGATCAACTGACGGCGATGGTCCGCAGTTCGCCGGCGTTTTTCGACGGCTATACCGCGTTCTCGTCCACGCCCTGGCGCGAGGGCACCCTGGCGCCCGTCGTCAAGGAACTGCTGTATGTGGCGATCGACGTATCGACCACCCACATGTTCGAGCCGGGCGTGCGCATTCATACGCGCAATGCGCTGCGCTACGGCGCGACACCGGCGCAAGTGCTCCAGGTCATGCAGATCGTCAGTTGCCTCGGCATGCACAGTTTCCTGCTCGGCGTTCCGCCGCTGCGGCGGGCTGCGGCGTAGCCCGCGAGCGTCACGCCTGAACGGCACGCCCCCGAACGCGCGTGCCGTTCCGCTCCTCGACGTACCGGAGGATCGACGTAAAGTCCTCGCCGCCCTGGCCGGCTTCATACGCCGCGTGCCAGACGTCCCGCGCGCGTTCGATGGCCGGCATCGCCACGTCCATCAGGCGCGCCTCGGCAAGACCGAGCGCCATGTCTTTCTCGATCACGGCGAGCGCGGCACCGAAGTCGAATGCCCCCGACACGGCCCGGCTCATGATCTTCGAACACGCGAAACTCTGGCCGGAACCGGAGTCGATCAATCGCATCATCCTGTCCGCGTCGAGGCCGGCTTTCGCGCCCATCGCGAGCCCCTCGGCACAGACCACCAGGTTGGCCGCCATCACGACGTTGTTCACGATCTTCATGATCTGCGCCATGCCGGGGCGGTCCCCCATCGGAAACACTTCCTTGCCGATACGCTCAAGCAGCGGCGACACCTGCTCGACCGCGGACGGCATGCCCGATACCAGCATCGCGAGCGTGCCGGCCCGCGCGGCGGACGGGCCGCCGGAAACCGGCGCGTCGACGATATCGATCCCGCGTTGCGCGAGGCCCTCGCCGATTCGCTCGATCATGTCCTGGCCGATCGTCGACATCTCCACGTAAAGACGAACCGCCGAACCGTGCACGACGCCGTCCGGCCCGAGGCCGACCGCCAGCGACACGTCCCGGCTCGGCAAGCACGCGAAGACGATGCTCGCCGCATCGGCGACCGCACGCGGCGACGCGTGCGCGACGGCGCCGCCATCGACGAACGGCGCCAGCGCCTGCGCAGACGGATCGTACACATGCAGCCGGCAGGCCTGCCCCAGCAGGCGTTCAGCCATCGGCGCCCCCATCTTCCCCAGCCCCAGAAAGCCGATGTCCATTACTGATGTCATGACACCCTCGAACAAGCTTGTGAATGGTCGATGCAACCGCACGCGCTGCCGCGGCGGTTCATCTCGTCGTCGTGGTCGCTTCAGCGCGGCGGCGGCTGCAGATTCAAAGCCCTGCAGGCTCGCAGCGACTTCACGCGCGATGGATACCGCGCGTCACGCCTCGGCTGCCTGAACATCGGCGATCACGAAGCCGCGATAGTCATCGCGGACGACGTCGTCGCAAATCGCGCGATACCGGTGAAAACCGCCCACATACGGCATGAACACGCGTGGCTTGCCCGGCACGTTCGCGCCCGTGTACCACGACTCGGCCAGCGGATACAGCGTCGCGTCGGCCACCTCGTTGACATGCTCGACCCAGCGCGTCTCCGCGTCCGGATCCGGCTCGATGGTCGCGGTGCCGTGCGCGGCGAGCTTGCCGATGCAATCGGTGATCCAGTTCATGTGCTGTTCGATCGCGCACACCATGTTCGACTTTACCGACGGGCTGCCTGGACCGGTCACGATGAACAGGTTGGGGAACCCCGCCGTCATCAGCCCGAGATAGGTGCGCGGCCCGTGCACCCATTTCTGCTTCAGCGGCAGGCCGTCGCGTCCGCGGATATCGATGTCGGCCAGTGCGCCGGTGATCGCATCGAAGCCGGTCGCGAACACGATCGTGTCGAGCGCATAGTCGCCCGTGGCGGTCTTCACGCCCGTTTCCGTGATTTCGACGATCGGTGCCGACTTCGTGTCGACCAGCGTCACGTTCGGCAGGTTGAAGGTCTCGTAATAGCCGGTGTCGAGACACAGGCGCCGCGCGCCGATCGGGTAGTCCTTCGGCACGAGCAGCTCGGCGGTCGCCTGATTCTTCACCGTACTGCGGATCTTGTTGCGGACGAACTCCGCGGCCGTGTCGTTCGCAGCCTTGTTGGTCAGCAGGTCCTTGTACGCATACAGGAAGCTGATACTGCCGCCGGCCTTCCATTTTTCCTCGAACGTGGCGAGACGATCCTCGGGCGTGTCGTCCAGGGCGTTCTTCGTCGGCGCCGCGTGCCCGGCGATACCAAAGGGCGTGTTCTGCGCTTCGGCCCGCCAGAATTCGTAACGCGCCTTGTGCCGGCCAAGTTCGTCGCCGGACAGCGCGCGATTGCGAGCCGGCAGCGTGAAGTTTGCCGTGCGCTGAAACACGAACAGCTCGCTCGCCTGCTTCGCGACGATGGGAATGACCTGGATGCCGGATGAACCCGTACCGATCACGCCCACCCGTCGCCCGGTGAAGTCGACCGGCTCGTCGGGCCAGAGACCGGTGTGATACCAGTCGCCCTTGAAGGTATCGAGTCCCTTGAATTCCGGCACGCGCGGCAACGACAGATTGCCGGTCGCCATCACGCAGAAACGTGCGGTGACCACCTGCCCGCCGACGGTCTCGACACGCCAGACGCCGTTCGACTCGTCGAAGTTCGCCGACTGCACGCGGGTGTTCAGCCGGATGTCGCGGCGAAGATCGAAGCGATCGGCGACATGATTGATGTATCGGAGAATATCGCCCTGTGCGGAGAATCGTTCCGGCCAGTTCCATTCCTGCTGGAGGTCGTCGGAAAACGAATACGAGTACTCGACGCTGTCCACATCGCATCGCGCGCCGGGATATCGGTTCCAGAACCACGTGCCACCGATGCCGCTGCCCGCTTCGAGCGCTTGCGCACGCAGGCCCAGCTTGCGGAACTTGTACAGCGCGTAAAGGCCGGCGAATCCGGCGCCGACGACGATCACGTCGAGATCCGGTACGGCAGGTGCGCCGTCACGACGCGTCGATACGGTTTCGTCAGGGTATTGCATGGCGTGTCTCCAGTGTTGTCATCCCGTGCGGACTCCATTGGAGACCTGCCTACCCTGCCCGACAATCGAGAGCACCATGCCTTCCCGTGCTTTGAAAGTTCACGCGGCAGACAGCACAAATCCGGTGCAGTAGAATTTCAAAGCACGGGAGCCCCCATTCTTGTCGACCGGACCTGCATGACCGATGCGCGAGGTTTGCCTCGGCAATCTCGCGCCTGCGACGCACGATCCGACGCGCCACCCAACCATCGACTCGACACCACGATGCAACCCGAAAGATCGCTGCCCCGGCACGCGGGCAAGAAGTCCCTCAGCGGACCCTATGGAATTGATCTGGCGTGGCCCCGTACATCGCGCAGCAATCAGGCCGATGGCACCGTCGTCGTGGCGCCGGTCGCGCGCGGCTTGTCGATTCTCTCCGCGTTTACGCCGGACAAGCCGTCGCTCGGCAACCAGGAAATCGCGGACGCGACCGGCATTCCCGCACCGACCGTGCTGCGTCTGCTGCGCTCGCTGGTCGCGCTCGGCTACCTGCATCGGGACGACAAGAGCAAACGGTATTCGCTGGCATCGGCTTCGCTGGCCTTGGGCTATGCCGCGATCGCCGACCCCGAGATGCTGCGGCTCGCCAGTATCGAAATGCGGGCATTCGCGGAAGCGACGGATACGTACGTCCTGCTCGGCACACGTGATCGACTCGATGTGATCCTGCTGGAAACGCACGTCAACCGCCGCTCGCTGCTGGAATTGCAGCTGTCGCCCGGCATGCACGTGCCGATCGCGTATTCGATGATGGGCTGGGCGTTGCTGGCGGCGCTCCCGGAAGACGAACGGCAGTATCTGCGGACCCAGGTGGAGCGCCATGCCGGCGATGCGTGGCCGCCGGCCATTCGCCACCGGATGAACGACAAGATCGCGCAGGTGCATGAACTCGGCTTCTGCATGCTGCATGGCGAATGGGAGCCCGAGCTGACCTGCGTGGCCGCGCCGTTGACACTGCCCGGTCGCCCGCCCCTCGTGCTGTGCTGCGTCGGCCGCACCGCGCGGGTTGCGCAGGCGGCCGTCGAGCGCGAACTCGGATCGCGGCTCGTCGCGTGTGCCCGCGTGCTGCAGGAACGCCTGCCCGCGCGCCGCTGACCCTTCTCGCCGCCCCACACGACCGCAGGTGCCGCCATGCCTCACGAAGCCGAAAAAACGACGATGACGCTCGAACGCGGGATGCAGGTGCTCAATGCATTTCATGCGGAGCGCATCGCGCTGACGAACGGTGACCTCGTCCAGCGAACCGGCCTGTCGCGCTCGGTCGTGTCCCGCCTGACCTCCACGCTGATTCAACTGGGACTCATCCGCCGCGTGGCGGGCGGCCCCCGCTTCGAACTGGCGGCCGGCATCTTCGGCATCGGCCACACCTACCTGGAAACCAATCCCGTCACGCGGCTGGCGCAGCCGCTCATGCAACGGCTGGCCGACACGCTCGGCGCGGCGGTTGCGCTCGCCGTACCGCACCGGCTCGAGATGCTGTACGTCGCCCATTGCTACAGCGTGCGGAATTCGACACTGCAGCTCGGCGTCGGGTCGCTGCTGCCGATGAGCACGACGTCGATCGGCAAGGCCTGGCTGTGGGGGCTGCCGGAAGACGCGCGTAACGACTACATCGCGCGTTTGCTGAAAGCGGCGGATGCGCGCGCGCCTGCGTTGAAGGCGAGCTTCGACGTCGCGTTCGACGAACTGGATTCGACCGGCGTCTGTACGTCGATCGGCGAGTTTCAACATGACGTGTACGGCATCGCGTTGCCGATCAGCATCGGACGCTTCGCGACGCCGATGGCCCTGAGCTGCGGCGCGGTGGACCTGCATCCCGACATCGACGCGATCAGGAACCGGATCGCCCCGCCACTCAAGCTGGCGGCGGCCGAGCTCGCCGCCGCGCTTCTCGACGTCCCGTTCATGCCCTGAGACCGGGCCCGGGCGAGCCAGGCCGCGCCTCGCGCGCGAGCCGGCGCAGACCGCGCTACGCCATCGCCGCCGTGTAGCGGGCCATCTGGTAGTCGCTGTCGCCGAACAGCGGATCGAACATCGTCAGTCGCTTGAAATAGTCGCCGACCTCGAGCTCGTCGGTCATCCCCATCCCGCCGTGAAGCTGCACGGCCTGCTGGCCGACGTAACGTCCGGCTTTCGCCACCATCACCTTCGCGGCCGCAATCTTGCGCGTGCGTTCGTCCGCCCCGGTTTCGTCGAGCGCCTGGGCCGCGACGTAGGCCATCGACAGCGCAATCTCCTTCTGGATCAGCATGTCGGCCATCCGGTGCTGCAACGCCTGGAACGCGCCGAGCGGCTTGCCGAACTGCTGGCGCGTGCGCAGATACTCGGCGGTGATCTCGATCAGCCGCTCCATCGCGCCCGATGCCTCCGCACACAGCGCCGCGATGCCGTGGTCGATGCCATGCTGAAGCGCATCAACGCCGCCTTCGATCATCGCGTCGGCCGCCACGGTCACGCCGTCGAGCGTGATATCCGCGGCACGCAACCCGTCCATCGTCGGATAGCCCGCCACCGTCACGCCATCGGCATCGCGCGGCACCACGAACAAGCCGATGTCGCCCGAGCCCGCGAGGCGCGCGGTCACGAGCAGCGCGTCGGCCACCTCGCCATGCCACGCGAGCGCTTTCCGGCCGGTGATCACGTAGCCGTCGCCGCTGCGTTCGGCGGCCGTACGCACGGCGTCCGCGCAATAGCGCGACTGGGGTTCGAGATACGCCACCGACACGATCTTCTCGCCGCTCGCGATGGCCGGCAGCCAGGCCTGCTTCTGCGCATCGTTGCCGTACCGGCCGAACACGGCGCCCGCCACCACCGCCGACGGCACCACCGGTTCGAGCGCGAGCCCGCGGCCGAGTTCGCGCTGCACGACGAGACGGCTCGCCGGCCCTTCGCCGAAGCCGCCGTGGTCGGCGTCGATCGTGAGCCCCAGCACGCCCAGCTCGCCGAGCGACGACCACACCGCGCGATCGAACGCGCCGGCTTCGCGCGAACGCTTGCGACGCCGCTCGAACGCATATTCGGTCTCCACGAACCGGCGCAGGCTGTCGGCCATCATCTGCTGCTCTTCGCTGTAGGTAAAGTCCATGCCTGCTCCTTAGAAACCGAGAATCATCTTCGAGATGATGTTCTTCTGAACCTCCGTCGCGCCGCCGAAGATCGAGATCTTGCGCATGTCGAAGTACGTCGATGCCGCGGGCGATGCCCAGTCCGGCCCGCTCACCGGCTGAATGGCGCCGTCGAGCAGCCAGTCCGGCGAGTACGGCCAGCCGTGCGGCCCGGCCACCTCCTGCTGCAGCATCGCGATGTCCTGCTGGATTTCGGAACCGCGAATCTTCAGGATCGACGCTTCCGGCCCCGGCGCCTTGCCGGCGCCCTGCGTGGCGACGCGCAGCAGCAGCATCTCGAGCGCCATCACGTCCATCTCGATCCGCGCGATCTTGTCGCGCATCCGGGCGTCGTCGATCATCACGCCGCCGGTGCCGTCCGGCGTGATCTGCGCGTAGTGCCTGAGCTGGCGCAGCTCGCGGTAGCAGTGGCCGATGCCCGCGATGCCGGTGCGCTCGTGCCCGAGCAGATACTTCGCGTAAGTCCAGCCCTTGTTCTCCTCGCCGACCAGGTTCTCGACCGGCACCTCGACCTCCTCGAGCCAGGTCTCGTTGACGTCGTGGCCGCCGTCGAGCGTCACGATCGGGCGGACGGTCACGCCGGGTGTCTTCATGTCGATCAGCAGCAGCGAGATGCCTTCCTGCGGCTTCGCGTCCGGGTCGGTGCGAACCAGGCAGAAGATCCAGTCGGCGAAATGCGCCATCGTCGTCCAGGTCTTCTGCCCGGTGACGACATACTTGTCGCCCTTGCGCACCGCGCGCGTCTTCAGCGAGGCGAGATCGCTGCCCGCGCCCGGCTCGGAATAACCCTGGCACCAGAAGTCGTCCATGTCCGGAATGCGCGGCAGAAACCGCGCCTGCATCTGCGGCGACGCATACTTCATCAGCACCGGCCCGATCATCAGCAGACCGAACGGCAGCAGGCGCGGTGCGCCGAGCTTGAACGACTCGATCTCGAAGATGAGGCGCTGCAGCGGGCTCCAGCCGGTGCCGCCGTGCTCCTTCGGCCAGGCCGGCGCCCCCCAGCCGTGGGCGTTCAGGATCCGGTGCCATCGCACATAGTCGTCCTTCTCGACGCGGCGGTGCCCCAGAACCTTGTCCCGGATATCGTTCGGCAAGTTCGCGTCGACGAACGCGCGCACTTCTTCGCGGAATGCGTGTTCCGCCGCGGTGTAACGCAGGTCCATCCTGATGTCCTCCTCGATGCTCGACGTGCGCGCGACGACAGCACGCGCAATCGGTTTGTTTCTGTCGCTATCGAGTGTGTTGGACCGTGATACGCGGTGCAACTGGTATTCGGCGAACGCGGCATTCGGCATCCGCGAACCGGCCGGCTGAGTTCGTTGGTCCTGCGAATACACCGTGACCGAACCCGGCCGAAGCGTTCGGAAAGCGCGAACCCCGCCGTCGCGACTTGCGATTTGAACCTGCCGGGACGCCTTGTTACATTGAATTCACCGAAACCCGCACGCATGCATCGCGCAACCGGGTTTCCCCGCGACGACGCGCCACCCGTCACACGGGCGGCAAGCGTCGCGCTGCGCGATCGAACGGTCGTCGAACATCCATCAAAACAGGAGGCAGACTTGTCCAGGTTGAAAACCCCGTTGTGCGAACTGCTCAACATCGAATACCCGATTCTCCAGGCCGGCATGGGCGGCGTGGCGTTCGGCCCGCTGGCCGCCGCCGTGTCGAAGGCCGGCGGCCTCGGCACGATCGCCGCGATTTCGCCGACGCCCGAGCGCGTCGAACAGGAAATCAAGCTCGTGCGCAGCCTGACCGACAAGCCGCTGTGCGTCGATATCGGCTTCCCGCTGCGCGCGCCCAAGAACCTCGCGTCGATCAAGATCGAGAATCTGCCGTCGCCGATCGTTCAACTGCAAAAGGAAATCGAGGCGCTCGGCATCGAGGTCAAGCCCGTCGATGATCAGGCGATGGGCATCGAGGACGCGAAAACCAAGCTGGAGATCTGCTTCGCGCACAAGGTCGAAGTCATCGCCTGCGCGCTGGGCACGCCGGCGTGGGTCGTCGACGAATGCCACGCGCGCGGCGTCAAGGTCATCAGCATGGTCGGCTCGGCCCGCCATGCGAAGGCCGCGATCAAGGCCGGCACCGACGTCGTCGTGGTGCAAGGCACCGAAGGGGGCGGCCATACCGGCGACGTCGGCCTGATCACCCTGCTCGCGGAAGTGCTCGAGTTTTCGCCGGTGCCGGTGGTCGCGGCCGGCGGCATTGTGACGGGCGCGCAGATTGCCGCCGTGCTGACCCAGGGCGCGCAGGGCGTGTGGGTCGGGACGCGCTTCATCGGCAGCCAGGAAGCAACGGTCGGCCCGAACTACAAGCAGTCGATCGTCGAGGCCGGCTACGACCAGACCATTCGCTCGCTGCTGTTCGACGGCCTGTACGTGCGCCAGCTCAAGAACCGCTACACCGAGGTGTGGGAAGGCCACGAGGACGAAATGCTGCCGTATCCCGAGCAGCGCGTCGCGATCGGGCCGGTCCGCTTCGCGTCGGTTGAAGCGGATCTGAAGGATCATCAGCCGCTGCCGGCGGGCCAGGGCTCCAGCCTGATCCGCGACGTGCCGCCGGCCGGCGACGTGCTGCGCCGCCTGGTCGATGAAACGGTGGCGACGCTCAAGGACTCACGCGGCCGCGTCGAATTCGCCTGATCGGCAGCACTGAAAATGCCGGACCGGCGGCAACGCGGTCCGGTACTTCACTATCGGCCGCACGCCGAAATACCTCGTGCGGGCCCGGTCTGGACTGGCCCGACACGAAAAGACTCAAGCGGCACATTCAGACTGGCGACTACCTGGATCGAGCAACGTCAATGTTGTGCCGGGCAATCAATCGCGCCCTCACGCTCGTCGATATCTCACAAGCCGTCACTCAGACAGATTCGCTGACCATGCGAACTCCGGATCGACGACCATCCGGACGAAAAATGAAAACGACAGACGTCCACCTCGAAGGAGGAAGTCCGCCTCCTCCGACTTGATCACGAAAATCAAACATCCATATCCGTGATCAAAATATCCAAAGAATCAAAGCAATCCGGAGGCCAACGCAATAAATAGATAATCACCAATCCGCACTTCACCGCCGAAAGCATATCAAACCGACCCAAACAAGAAGTCGAGAAGAATCAAACGGAGACAAGTGATGTGGAAGCTATTTTCAGCCAGCCTGCTGGCGTGCCTGATTTCGTCCGAAGCTTTTCCAGCGCAAGGTGTTGCGTACGGAGGGCCGGTCGGAGGAACCGACATACAGAATGCAGTCTTGCCGGACAAAGCCGGATTTTACGGGGGGCTGGTTGTCGGTTACGTGAAATCCTATTCGCTCATGGGGAATGGCGGCCAGAATTCCATTGCCGATTTCTCGACGTCGAGCGGCCTGAGCGAATTCGCGCTTCTTTACATCTATCCGTTCAAGTTGTTTGGGGGAACGCTGGGTACGATGGTCGCGGACGGCGGCGGCATCGGGCGGGTCAAGCTCAACGACAGATACGAGTCATGGCGGGGATTCAATGACGTCTACTCCGACATCCTGATGTGGAGCACCCAGGTCGGAGACAATCCGGGGAGAGGGCTGACGGTCAAACTGGCGTACTCGATGATGCTCGCGGCAGGTACCTACGATTCCAAGCGGATTGTCTCGACGGGTCAGAACACGTTCTACTACATCCCGAATTTCGCGCTCACCTACCTGACCGGCCCCAACCGCCTGGGTGACGGCCTGGAACTCGACGGGCATGTCTTCTTTGATATTGCGGGCAGAAACCCGACGACGAATTACAACAATGGGCTGGTCATCGATATCGACGCCGCGATCAGTGAAATAATCGGGCGCTGGCAGATTGGCGTCGCCGGTTATTATGCTCGCCAGGTCACCGAGGATCGACAAAACGGCCAGCTCGTACCCGGAGACCGCTTTGGCATTGCGGTGGCCGGCCCGGTAATCGCGTACAGCATCCCGGAATGGGGCGCGAGCGTCAAACTCAAGGCTCAATTTGGAATTTGGGCGAGAAACACGGCCAAGGCAAATGGCTTGCTGCTGTTTTTCAGCAAAGCGTTCTGATCGAATCGATTGTTCCTGGCTGGAACGATCACCGGGCGCGGACAAACCACTGGCCGCGCCCGATTTTGCGTATGACTCGATCGAAATCGCAGGTCTGGTAACGTCAGCCGGCGTCCCGGTCTCTACGGGGCGCCGGCGCGGGAACGATAACGACCATGCGCCGAGGTCCATCTTGTAGAACGGCTCGACGTGACGTTCGACGCGGGTGACGGGTCTCGCAACCTCCACCGGGCACCCGGAAGCGTTGAATCTGGTCTACCGCAACTTGCCCTTCTGCCGCGACGACCTGGGCACGGACACTCGCCAACGTACGCTCCGAGTCGGGATTCGCGGTGAACGACCTTCGACCGGTCACATGTGTACCTGAATTCGAGCCGAGAGGCTCGAGATCAACCACTTGCCGTCGACGCGAACATAGTCGCATTCCATCGTTTCAAAACCCAGGCCGATCTTCAGGCCGCGGGCTTTGGGATCCGTGCCTACGCCCTGAATCCACCAGATGCCATTCGCCTTGTCGGCACTGTCGAACTCGATCTGCGGCATGAGTCCGAGGTGAACCGAGCGCTCTGCGCCGACGAACTGCTTGAGGAATGACACGAACGTATCCGGCCCGTTCAGTACCACAGGTTGCGTCAGTTTCACGGCTTCCGCCGGTGTCTCGTCCGAGAACGAAATCCTGACATCGTGCGTGAGCAGCCCCGCGATCTTGTCTTTTTCGTAATCGACCGCCCTGAAAAATTTGTACTGAAGCGTCTTGATATCTTCAATGGCAACCAGTCGATCAATATCTGAAATCACTTTACGTCTCCTTTTGATTATTCAATTTTTAATAAAGGCGATGTTGCGCAAGCGTTTCTGCATTTTATTCAACCAACAAACTGCTTTCGGATCGTATAAGCCGCATGTCAAACATTCAAATCGTCATCCGCGAAGCGCGTGTTCTCCTTTCGCGAACCGGATGATTGCCGTTACGCGGCAACGCGCTCGAATACCGCCGCGAGCCCCTGTCCGCCGCCGATGCACATCGTCTCGAGCCCGTAGCGCCCCGCGCGGCGATCGAGTTCGCGCAGCATCGTCGCGAGAATCCGCACGCCGGTCGCGCCGACCGGATGGCCGAGCGAAATGCCGGAACCGTTGACGTTCAGCCGCTCGTAATCGCCGGCGTCGAATCCCAAGCCCGCCGTGCAGGCGAGCACCTGCGCCGCGAACGCCTCGTTCAGCTCGATCAGGTCGAGATCCTTCAGCGCGAGGCCCGCGCGCCGCAATGCGAGCTCGGTCGCGGGCACGGGGCCGATCCCCATCCGCTCCGGCTCGACGCCCGCGACCGCCCACGTGACGAGGCGCGCAAGCGGGCGCAGGCCGAGTTCGGCCGCCTGCTCCGGCGTCGTCACGATACAGACAGCCGCACCGTCGTTCTGCCCGCTCGCGTTGCCGGCCGTCACCGTCGATTCCGCATCGACCTTCTGGCGGACCGGGCGCAGCGCGGCCAGGCTTTCCATCGTCACGTCCGCGCGCGGATGCTCGTCGCGATCGACGAGCGTGGCGCCCCCCTTCGTCTTCACCTGCACCGGTACGATCTCGTCGCCAAAGCGGCCGGATTCGTGCGCGGCGATCGCGCGGCTGTGCGACCGGTAGGCGAGCGCGTCCTGCGCGTCGCGCGTGATCCCGTATTCACGTCGCAGGTTCTCGGCGGTCTCGAGCATCCCGCCTTCGACCGGATGATGGCGGCCGCCGGACGTGATGCGCCCGCGCGCGATCCGGTCCCACAGCGGCGACGAATCGCCGCGCAGGCCGCCCCAGCGTGCGCCGAGCATGTAGTGCTCCGCCTGGCTCATGCTCTCGGCGCCGCCGGCAAGCACCAGGTCGGCCGCGCCGGTCTGCACGCGCATCGCCGCATCGATCACCGCCTGCAGGCCCGATCCGCACCGACGGTCGAGCTGCAGCCCGGGCACGCGAATGCCGAGGCCCGCGTCGAGGCTCGCGACGCGACCGATCGCAGGCGCCTCACCGTTCGGGTAGCACTGGCCGAAGATCACGTCGTCGATCCGCGCGGGGTCGAGCGCCGTGCGCCGCACCAGCTCGCGGATCACCGTCTCGGCCAGCGTCGCGGCCGGAATGTCCTTGAACACGCCGCCGTAGCGCCCCACCGGCGTGCGCACCGGTTCGCAGATCACTGCCTGTCTCATGAGAACCTCGTTTCGATTGAATGAAGCGGGATGAACCGGCGGCGATCGTCGCGCATCGCCACGCGGTCGCCCTAGATTACGCGCCAATCCCGGCATCTGCGATCTCGCACGCATCAAGCGCGAGCCGGCGGCCGTCGATCTCGCCGCTCTCGGTCACCACGTCGACGCGGCCGTCGTCGGCCGCCTTCGCTTCATTGTTCAGGGGCGCGCGCGGCAAACCACCTTGCACGCGCGCCGTGCGCTTACTTCGGGCGCAGCATCATCAGGCCGGTACGCACTGCCGTACAGACTTCCTCGTCGCGCTGGTTGAGCGCAACGTGGCGGAACACGACGATGCCCGAGTCGCTGCGGCTTTTCGACAGCCGCGCGTTGACGATCTCGGTACGTACGCGAATCGTGTCGCCGTGGAAGGTAGGCTTCGGAAACTTGATCTCCTGGAAGCCGAGGTTGCCGAGCGTCGTGCCGAGCGTCGTTTCATACACGGTGATGCCCGCGACGAGCGCCAGCAGGAACATGCTGTTGACGAGCCGCTGCCCGTAGATCGAGCCCTTGCTGTACTCGGCATCGATGTGCAGCGGCGCGCAGTTGTACGTCATCGCGGAGAACAGCACGTTGTCGGTTTCCGTCACGGTGCGGCGGATCGCGTGTTCGACCACGAGGCCTTCACGGCAATCTTCGAAATAGAGTCCGGGCATTTGTCTGGTTCCTTGTTCAGTCAGTGATTGAGGGATTTCGCCCGCGCAACGATCTCGTGCGCGGTCTTGACGTGGGCGATGTCGATGTGTTCGCCGTCATAGATGCACGATGCGCGGCCGCCGGCCTGCGCCTCGTCGAGCGCGGCGATCATGCCTTCGTAGTACGCGACTTCGTCGGGCGACGGGCTGTACACGTCGTTGATCGTCGCGACGTTGGACGGATGCAGCGCGAGCTCGCCGGACATGCCGAGATTGCGGTCGAGCAGCGACGACTTGCGCAACCCGTCGAGATCCTTGACCTGCTGCCACACGCCGCCGATCGCATGCTTGCCGGCCGCACGCGCGGCCATCACGGCGCGCGACTTGAAGTACAGGCTTTCGCGGCCGTCGGGCGTCCACACATAGCCGAGGGCACGCGCGACGTCCGCGTTCTTCGCCGTTGCGCCGACGATCGCGCCGACGCGCTCGCGCGACGCGATTTCATACGCGAACTGCAGCGAACGCGCGGTCTCGAGCAGCGGTATCACGCGCGTCGAGCCAAGCGCCGCGCCGTTGCGGAATTCCGCCTCGGTGAGCATCATCGATACGCAGTCGATGTCCTCCGGCCCGACGGGCTTCGAGATCACGATCCCCTCCACGTGCGGCCCGACCACTGCGAGGATGTCGTCGAAGTCGTACAGGTACGGGCTGCGGTTGATCCGGACGTACACGCGCTGCCGCTGCTCGGCCAGCCATGCCAGCTTCGAGCGGACGACCGCGCGGGCCTCGACTTTCAGCGGCACGGGTACGCTGTCTTCGAGATCGAGAATCAGCGCGTCCGCTTTCGCGGTAACCGATTTCTCGATCCAGTCCGGCTTGTTGCCCGGCACGAACAGCAGCGATCGGGCCGGCCTCATGGCATTCGTAGTCACATTTGTCTCCTGGTTGCCTGGTTGATGCGGAAAAATGATGGAGCGTCGCGCTGGCGTCACTTCATGCGGTGACGGAAATCCAGTGGACGCTCCTGGGTATGCGCGCACGCCTTTGTACGATTCATCGGGCGCGTACATGCAGTCGGACGTGCCGGGGTCCGTGTGTATGCCGCCGCCGTTTCCGAACGCGTTGCGTATGTCCTGTTCTGCCGATTGATCGTGGTCGTTGCCACGCGATGGAGTATCGACACGACGAGATCCTCGAAGCACTCGCTCATCTGCCGTCCACCGCACTTGAAATGCCGTGCCGGCTTGCCGCCGCCGCGATCGCATCCAGCGTCTCCGGGTTGGCCAGCGAAGACAGGTCGCCGGGCGGAAGACCAAGGCATGCGGCACGCACCGCGCGGCGCATGATCTTCATGTTGCGTGTCTTGGGCAGATCGTCGACGAACAGCACGAGCGCCGGCCGAAACGCGGTGCCGAGCCCCGATACGACGGCCGCGCTCAACGCGTTCTCGACGCCCGCGCCGGCGGCCACACCCGGCATCAACGTGACCACGAGACCGACGGTCTCGCCCTTGACGCGGTCGGGCACGCCGATCGCCGCCGCTTCGGCGACTTGCCCCGTCGCCAGCACGAGCGTCTCGATCTCGGACGGCCCGGTGCGTTTGCCGGCAACTTTCAGCGTATCGTCGGCGCGGCCGAGCACGTACCAGAACCCGTCCTCGTCGATCGCCGCGCGATCGCCGTGCCGCCACATTCCGGGCGTCTTGCCCCAGTAGCTGGCCAGGTAGCGTTCGTTGTCGTGCCACAGCCCGCGCGTGAGGCCGATCGACGGCCCGCGCAACGCGAGCTCGCCGGTGCCGCCCGGCCCGACCGACCGGCCCGCGTCGTCGACGACATCCGCCCCCATGCCTGGAATCGGGCCCGCGAACGCACACGGCTTCAGCGGATGAATCACGGTGCCGGTCACGATGCCGCCGCCCACTTCGGTGCCGCCCGAATAATTGATGATCGGCCGGCTGCCGCCGCACACCTTGTCGAACATCCAGCGCCACGCGTCGACCGTCCACGCCTCACCCGTCGACAGCGCGATCCGCAACGCGGAAAGATCGCGGTTTTCGATGCCCGCGCCGCCCGCCTGCATGAAGCTGCGCACGATCGTCGGCGCGATGCCGAGCACGCTCACGCGATGCTGTTCCATCAGCCGCCAGAACCGCCCCCCGTCGGGGAAATCGTGCGCGCCTTCGGCCATCACGATGGTGCCGCCAAGCAGCGTGGTGCCGTAGATCAGCATCGGCCCGACCAGCCAGCCCATGTCGCTCAACCACATCAGCCGGTCGCCGGCGCGCATGTCCGCGCACAGCCCCATGTCGAGCGCGAGCTTCGTGATCAATCCGCAGTGCGAATGAACGGTGCCTTTCGGCTTGCCGGTCGTGCCCGACGTGTACATCAGCATCATCGGTGCGTCGGCCGGCATTTCGGTGGTCGGCGCATCGATCGACTGGCCGTCGATCAGGTCATGCCACCAATGATCGACCCGCGCATCCCATGCCGTCTCGGCGCCGCGGTTGCGCAGCACGATGACGTGTTTCAGCGTCGGCACATCCGCGCGCGCCGTGTCGATCGTCTGCTTCATCGGCGTCACCTTGCCGCGACGCGTGCTCGCATCCGCCGTCAGCACCGCCACCGCGCCCGCATCCTGCAGGCGACTCGCGACGGCCTGCGCGCCGAATCCGGAAAACAGCGGCAGCACGATCGCGCCGATCTTCGCGATCGCCAGCATGCCTGCCACGGCCTCGGGCACCATCGGCAGGTAGAGCGCGACGACGTCGCCCGGCTGGCAGCCGATCTCGCGCAACCCGGCCGCGAGGCGGCTCGTCTGCGCGTCGAGCTCGGCATACGTCCAGCGGCGCACGGCGCCGTCCTCGCCTTCCCAGACCACGGCCTCCTGCCGGTCACGTGCCGTGCCGCGATAGCGGTCCAGGCAATTCAGCACCGCATTGGTCGTGCCGCCGACGCACCACTTCGCCCACTCGATGCCGTCGCGCGTATCGACCACCGCGTCGTACGGTTGATAGAAACGCAGGTCCATATGCCGGATGAGCGCGTTCCAATAGGCGTCGGGACGTGTCGCAGCGAATTCCAGCAGTTGCCGGTACCCGGCCGGATCGGCCTGCTCGATGCCGACATATCGCATGAACGCAGCCAGTGCACTGGCGCGTGCCGCCTCGGGTTCAGGGCGCCACGCCACGTCGGCCACCTGCCATGCAGTTTCCATTCACGTCTCCGGTTTGACCTGGCATTGCTTTGATTCAATGCTAGTCGTGCGCACCGGCCGCACTCAAGTTTTCACTTGCGAACCCGCGATTCGCATTGCACGAATCGTTGCGTCCGGCATGCGCACGTACATGCCGGAGGTGCCGCGTTTCGCGCGGAACCTGATCGCGGATGCAGCGAATGCGCCTCCGGAAGAAGGCCTTCTTTTCGACGTGCGCGCACGTACTTGATGCGGGGCTTTCGCGCAAGTTCGAGCACGTGAAAAAGAGCGGGCCGCTGCCGATATCGCTCAGGATTCCGACCGGCCCGCCCCCGATCAATAGCGGAGCATCACCGACTTCGCTTCCGTGTAGGTCTGAATCGACTCGGCGCCGAACTCGCGGCCCAGCCCCGACTGCTTGTAGCCGCCGAACGGCATCACCGGATCGGTTTCGCCGAACGTGTTGATCCAGATCCGGCCCCCCTTCAACGCGCCCGCGATCCGGTGCGCCCGGCCGATGTCGCGCGTCCAGATGCCGCCGGCAAGCCCGTAGGTCGAATCGTTGCCCTGTGCGATCACGTCTTCCTCGGTATCGAACGGAATCACGCAAACGACCGGGCCGAAGATCTCCTCCTGCGCGATCTTCATCGTGTTGCTCACGCCGGAGAACACCGTCGGCTCGACGTAGTAACCGGCATCGCCCGCTTGCCGGCCGCCGGTCATCAGCGTCGCGCCTTCGTCGTTGCCCGCGTCCACGTACGACATCACGCGTTCGCGCTGCTTCGACGAAATCAGCGGGCCGAGTTTCGTGTCGGCATCGAACGGGTTGCCGACCTTCAGGCTCGCGACGAGCTTCGCCACTTCGTTCGCGAATTCATCGTGAATGCTGCGATGAACGAACAGGCGCGTGCCGGACGAGCAGATCTGCCCGGAATTGCGCGTGAAGCCGTTGACCGCGGCGGCAAGCGCCTTGTCGAGATCGGCATCCGGGAACACGATATGCGGGCTTTTCCCGCCGAGTTCGAGCGTCACGCGCTTCAGGTTGCCGGCCGACGCGAGCAGGATCTGCTTGCCGATTGCGGTCGAGCCGGTAAACGCGACCTTGTCGATACCCGGATGCTCGGAGATCGCCGCGCCGACCGTCTGCCCATAGCCGGTCACCACGTTCATCACGCCCGGCGGCAGCCCGGCTTCGTGAAAAATCTCGACGAGCCGCAGGCAGGTCAGCGACGCGAGTTCCGAAGGCTTCGCGACGATCGTGTTGCCGCACGCGAGCGCCGGCCCGAACTTGACGCCGGCCAGCAGCAGCGGCACGTTCCACGGATTGATCTGGCCGCAGACCCCGATCGGCTCGCGCAGCGTGTAGATGAAGGCCGACGGGTCAGTCGGCACGGTCGTACCGAGAATCTTCGTCGGCCAGCCCGCGTAGTAACGGAACGTGTCGACGGTCATCTTCACCACCGCCGCGCTGAACCAGGCCGGCATCCCGTTGTCGAGCGTCTCGAGTGCGGCCAGTTCGTCCGCGTGTTGCTCGATCGCGTCTGCAAGGCGCAGCAGCACGGCGGTGCGCGCATGCGGAGCCATGCCGCGCCAGCCCGACGATTCGAACGCGCGCCGCGCGGCGGCCACCGCAAGGTCGACGTCCGTCTTGTCGCCTTCGGCGATGCGAGCGAGGACGTCCGCCGTCGCCGGGTTCAACGTCTCCATCGTCCTGCCGGACGCGGCCGGCACCCACTTGCCGTCGATGAAATGCTGCTTGGCGCCGGAGCGGCACCATGCAAGCGCCGCGGCCAGGCCGGGATGTTCGGATTCTGACTTCATGGAATGAGCGGTCACTGCCTGTCTCCGTTAATGACGATTCTTGATGTTTCGCTGCGCGTCATCGACGGGGCGATCCTCGTCCCTGTCGCGTGCAGCGTCGATTGCGCCGGCCGCTCGATGCGGCGTTGCGCTGGAACTTGCGAGCGATCCTGCTGTTGAAGCACGATCGTCGTGCCTGTCGCGCGCTTGTAACGCGCCGCCGATGGTCAGGCCGGTCGCCGACCGGCCGTGGGTATTCGTCACGCCGGCATTCGTGGACAGCGCCCCGCTCGCGTGCAGCCGGCAGCGCCAATCATCCGAAGCAATGCGTTTCACCCTCCGTGCTTCTTCAATCATTTGTATTTCTAATTGTTCGCGCAACGCAGCTAAGAAACCTGCGAGCGCCTGTTCCTGGTTCGTTCGACTCGTGGCCCGACGCATGCGGCGTAGTAACGATGATGGTAGTCATCGCGCCCGGCAACGCTCAAGTCGTGACTCGCGAATCCGCGATTCACGATGCACGAATCGTCGCGATGCGATGCCGTCGCGACGCGTTCGTATTCCGGAACTCGTGCGCTCACGAATCGTCACTTGAGGCGCTCATCGCGCGCTTCTAGTATTTCCGCATGGCCCGCATCCGGGCCGGCACGCTCCGGGCCGGACGGCTGCGCGACAGAATGACACCGGGAGACAATCTTGAAAGACAACGCAGGAGCCGGACCGCTTGCCGGTCTGAAAATCATCGAACTCGGCGGAATCGGGCCGGGCCCGTTCTGCGCGATGCTGCTGGCGGACATGGGCGCCGACGTGCTGCGCCTCGACCGCATCGTGCCGTCGGACAGCGGCGTGCACATGGATCACCGCTTCAATCTGCTCAACCGCGGCCGCCGCTCGGTCGCCATCGACCTGAAGCGGCCGCAGGCCGTCGAGCTGGTCAAGCGGCTCACCGCATCCGCCGACGCGGCGCTCGAAGGCTTTCGCCCCGGCGTGGCCGAGCGGCTCGGCCTTGGCCCCGACGACCTGCTGGCCCACAATCCGCGCCTGGTCTACGGGCGCATGACCGGCTGGGGCCAGGACGGCCCGCTCGCGCAGGCGCCCGGACACGACATGAACTACATCTCGCTGAGCGGTGCGTTGCACACGATCGGCGAACGCGACGGGCCACCCGTGCCGCCGCTCAACCTGGTCGGCGATTTCGGCGGCGGCGCGATGTATCTCGCGTTCGGCATGGTGTGCGCGATGCTGGAAGCCGCGCGCTCCGGCGCCGGACAGGTCGTCGATGCGTCGATGGTCGACGGCTCCGCGCACCTGATGACGCTGATCTACGGCATGTACGCGGCGGGCGCATGGAGCGACCGGCGCGGCGACAACCGGCTCGATTCGGGCACGCCGTGGTACAGCGTCTACCGCACGCGTGACGATCGCTACGTATCGCTCGCGTCCAACGAGCCGCGCTTCTATCGCGAAACGCTCGTGCTGCTGGGGCTCTCCGACACGCCGCTCCCCGATCAGCACGACCGCCACGGCTGGCCCGTGCTGCGCGAGCATTTCACTCGGGTGTTCGCCACGAAGACGCGCGACGAATGGTGCGCGCTCGCGGCCGGCACCGACGTCTGCCTCGCCCCCGTGCTGTCGCTCGCCGAAGCGCCGCATCACCCGCACAACGTCGCCCGCGGCACGTTCGTCGAAATCGACGGCATCGTGCAGCCGGGGCCGGCGCCCCGTTTCAGCCGGACGAAGCCGACGCTGCGCGGCGGTGCGCCCGCGCCCGGCGCCCATACGGCGGATGCGCTGTGCGACTGGGGCATCGACGCTCGCGAAGTCGATGCGCTGCGCGCCGAGGGGGTCCTGCAATGAATGCAACCGACAACATGACGGCGAACACCGTCGACCGGCCGCTGGACGGCGTGCGGGTACTCGCGGTCGAGAATTTCATCGCGGGCCCCTACGCATCGATGTGGCTCGCCGATGCCGGTGCGGAAGTGGTCAAGGTCGAATCGCGCGAAGGCGGAGATTTTTCCCGCAGCACGAGCCCCGTCAAGACCGACGCGAACGGGGTCGCGCACGGCCTGTCGTTTCTGCGCTCGAACCGCAACAAGAAGAGCGTCACGCTCGACCTGAAGCATCCCGACGGCAAGCGGATCTTCATCGAGCTCGCGCGCGAAGCCGATATCGTCGTGGAGAACCTGCGCCCCGGCGTCATGGATCGGCTCGGCATCGGTTACGACGTGTTGCGCGAACGCAATCCGCGCCTGATCTACGTCGCGATCTCCGGGTTCGGCCACACGGACGTGAAGCCCAGTCCGTATACGGATTACCCGGCGTTCGACATCGTCGGGCAGGCGATGAGCGGGCTGATGTACCGGCCCGATCGCACCGGCGATCGTCCGACCTATCTCGGCTTTTCGCTGGCCGACCTGCAAGGCGGCATCCTGGCGATGCAGGGCGCGCTGCTTGCGCTCTATCAGCGCCAGCGCACCGGCCGCGGCAAGAAAGTCGACATCTCGCTCTACGACGCGTCGCTGATCCAGAACGAGATCTCGGTCGCGATGTATTCCGCGCTGCGCCAGCCGACGCCGCCGGGCGTGCATGCGGTCACCGCGCCGTTCGGCACGTACCGCGCAAACGACGGTTATATCGTCATTGCCGTGCTCGGCGAGCATATCTGGCGACGGTTCTGCGACGTGATCGGCCGACCGGAATTGCCCGACGATCCTCGCTTTGTCGACGGCATCTCCCGCCGCGCCAATGGCGACGCGCTCAACCGCCACATCGATGCATGGCTGGCCGAACGGACCCGCACGGACGCCGTCCGGATGTTGCGTGACGGCGGCGTGCCGGCGTCGGTGGTGAACGATGTCGCCGACCTGTTCGACTGCCCGCACGTGGCTGCCCGCGAGATGCTGATGACGCTCGACGACCCGGTCTGGGGGCCGATCCAGGTCGCAGGCAACCCGATCAAGATGTCGGACGTGCCGGAGCCCGAAGCCGGCCTGCCGCCGCAGCTGGGCCAGCACACGCAGGCCGTGCTCGAGGCGTGGCTGCAGATGGACGGCGACGAAGTCGCAGCGCTGCGCTCGCGGCAAGTCATCTGAAACCCGGAAGCACGAAGGGCATCGCGCATGGATTGGCGCGATGCCCTTCGTGGAACGTGCGTTCGATGGTTTGCGTCAGAGTGCGGTAAAGCCGCCGTCGACCACGAGTTCGGCGCCGGTCACGTAGGACGATTCATCACTGGCCAGGAACAGCACCACGTTCGCGACTTCCTCGGGCCGCCCCGCGCGCGCCAGCGGAATCTTCGAGTGGATGACCTGGATGACCTCCGGATCGTCGAACAGGTATTCGCTCTGCGGCGTGCGGATCACGCCCGGATGAACCGAGTTCACGCGAATCCCGCGGCCGGCCAGGTCGATCGCTGCACACCTGGAAAGCAGCCGATTCGCGCCCTTCGATGCGCCATAGCCTGGGTGGAGCCCCGGAAAGGCGACCATGCCGGCGATCGACGACATGTTGACGATCGATCCGCCGCCGGTGCGCTCCATCACCGGAATGACCGTCTTGATCCCCAGGAACTGGCCGTTGAGATTCAGCTCGATCAGCTTGTTCAGGCTTTCGAGCGTCGCCTGCTCCCAGGTAACCGGCGTGCCGGGCAGCCCGGCGTTGTTGACGAGCACGTCGACTCGCCCCCACGCCGCGAGCGCCTTGTCGACGGCGGCCTGCCATTGCGCCGCGTCGGTGACGTCGAGGCCGCAGTGCTCCGCGCTCAGCCCCTGTTCGCGAATCCCGGCGGCCACCTGCGCCGCGCCGTCGGCGCGGATGTCCGTGACCAGCACGTTGGCGCCCTCGCGCGCGAGCAATCCGGCCCCGGCCGCGCCCATGCCGCTCGCGGCCCCCGTGATGATGACCGTCTTGCCTTTCATGCGATTCATGTGACACTCCTGTTCGGTGGGTTCGATTGTCGACTTCAGTTTATTTTCGGACTACTGACGCTACTCAACTTCACTGCGCCCCGGTATACGCACCGCGCGCTAGGCGCTGCCTTCGCCAACGGCGCCCAGCTCGCCGGCGCGATCCTGCGCCGCGCGGCTCCTGACGCGGTCGGACAACCGGTCGTTGACCAGCGCGACGGCGAGCGCGCCGATCACCGCGGGAATCGCCATCGCATAGAAGTTGAAACGCAGCGGAAGCGCGAGCCCCACGATCACCCCGATGAGGATCGGGCCGAACATTGCGCCGAGGCGCCCGATACCCGCGGCCCAGCCTACCCCCGTCGAGCGCACGTTGGTCGGGTAGAACTGGCCCGCGTAGGCGTAGACCACGATCTGCGTGCCGATCGTGCAGGCGCCGGCGACGGTCACGACCGCATAGAGCAACGCGGTGGGCGCGTTGTAGCCGAGCAGCGCGATCGAGACGGCCGCGACCAGGTACATGCCGATCAGTACGCGCTGGATATTGAAGCGATCGGCCAGCCAGCCGCCGCCGATCGCGCCGACCACCGCACCGAGATTCATCGCCATCACGAACGTCAGCGCCGAGCCGAGGCTGTAGCCGGCGGACGCCATCAGCTTGGTCAGCCACGAACTCAGCCCGTAGACCATGAACAGATTGGTGATGCAGGTCACCCAGAACATCAGCGTGCTGAACGCGCGCCCTTCGCTGAAGATCGCCCCAAGCAGCCTCGTCGGGCCGGCCGCCGCCTTCGGCATCGCGAAGCGGTCGCCCGGCTGCAGAACCTGGCCGGGCATCAGCCGTTGCGCGATCCTGCGCACGTCCGCGTCACGGCCCTTGAGCACCAGGAACGACAGCGATTCCGGCAGCGTGCGCCAGATCACCGGAACCAGCACGATCGGCACGGCCGCTGCGTAATAGATCGACCGCCACCCGTAGTTTTCCATCAGGGTCTTGCCGAGCAGCGCCGCCAGCACGCCGCCGCCCGAGTAGCCCGCGAACATCAGCGAAACGAGCATGCTGCGCATGCGCCGCGGCGAATACTCCGTCATCTGCGCGGCGCACGTGGGTGCGATGCCGCCAAGGCCGAGTCCCGCCAGGAACCGCAGCGCACAAAACGCGACGGCGCTCGAGACCGCGCCGGCCGCGGCGCTGAACACGCTGAAAAGCAGTACGCACAGCACGATCGCCGGGCGTCGCCCGATACGGTCGGCGATGCTGCCCAGCAGGATGCTGCCGACCATCATGCCGAACAGGCTCGAACTGGCGATCACGCCGGCCGTGACGGGCGAAATGTGCATCGCCTTCATGATCAACGGCAGCGAAATGCCGACGATCGCGAGGTCGTACCCGTCGAGAATCATGATCAGGATGCACCAGCAAAGAACGACGGCATGGAATCGACCGAATCGGGCTTCGTCGATCACCGCCTGCAAATCGAATTGACGCATGGTTCCTATGTCTCCGTGTCTGGAAGGTCGCAGTGCCTTTCCTTTTTTCATTCAGCATGGCTCGTGTACCGGGCCGCCGGCGGCCGCCGCGCATTCGCACGGCGTGCGTTGCATCGGTGGCGCCATCAATGCTATGAGGCACGCGCTGCATCTTCAAATCACGAATTGCGAGACGGCCGTTCGCCGTTCACGAACGTCGGGCGCGGTGGACGATGCGGTGTCGGGAACCGGTCAGGATGACGGAGGACGCGGTGCCGCCCGCGATGTAACGCCAGAGGTTGGCGGCCACGCGGTCGAGCACCGGGAATGTGGAGCGGGAGTCGGGGAAACGGGGCGCGGCGCGCTGTGGCCGCGCCCGGCCCGTCGATCAATCGGCCAGCGTGCCGGACGACGGCGCGGCCTTCGGCTGCCCGGTAAGCTGGTCGATCAGCGCGCGCGTGGCCGAAGTCGTGGCCTTGCCTTTTCGGGTGCCGACCCGCAGCACCCGCACGGCCCACGGCTCCTGGATGTGCAGGACCGCACACCGTTCGTGGCTGTCCATCGGGACCATGCATTCCGGGAGCACCGTCACGCCGAGGCCCGCCTGTACGAGACTCAGTGCGACGTCGGCGCCCGACACGGTGAACCTGGCGCGAATCGTCTCCCCGAGCGCATGCGCGGCTTCGTTGACCTTGAACATCAGCGTCGTATTGACCGGTTGCGCGATGAAGGGCTCGCGAACGAGATCGAGGGTTTTCACCGTGCGTTGTTCCGCGAGCGGATGATTGCGCGGCACGACGGCGACGAAGCTGTCGGTACGATAAGGCAGCGTTTCCAGCGGCGAGTCGTCCACGTCGGCGCTCACCACGTACACGCACAGATCGACGTCGCCCGTCATCACGGCTCGCACGAGGTTCGTGTTCGGTTCCTGCTTCAGCTCGAGTTCGACCTGCGGAAAATTGCGTGCGAACTCGCCGAATTCGCGCCCCAGATACTGGACGACGCTGGCGCCCGTCGACGCAACGCTGACGTGTCCGCGCACGCCCGCCGAAAATTCGCCGAGCTCGCGCCGCATGTCCTCGAAGTTTTCGAACATCTGCCGCAGGTAGCGTGCGAGCACTTCACCTGCCGCATTCGGAACGACCCCGTTCGGGATGCGTTCGAGCAATTGCACGCCGGCAATGTCCTCCAGGTCCTGGACACGCTTGGTCGCGGCGGAAGGCGCGATGTTCTCCCGCGTCGCGGCACGCCGGATCTGGCGTTCCTCCACGACCGTAAGAAACAGGCGCAACGTAAAGAGGTCGACCCGGCGGGTCAAACCGTGCACGCTCAACGCACTCATGATGTCTCCTTCCGTCCGGTCGCCCGATCGTACGCTCGCGGCAGCGATCGACTGGCGGCGACACGGCACTGTGCTCGCCCCACGATGGCGCGGGTTGACCCGCCGCTCATCGGGGAGGCACGTTTTTATGGGAATCCTGTCCGGGAAACGAACAGTTGAAGCCGTCTTTCCTGTTCACCGGTTGCATGGCCGATGCATCGGATCGGCAACGTGACTACCGGCGCCGTTCCTCTGATGTCGGATGCACACGGTAGCATCAACGCACACGGCCTGCTCGCGAATCGCGCGTGCGCCGTCGGTCGGGCGAGATCGCGCGCATCGCGCCGGCGTTCGTCACTGGAGCGGCAATGCGGGCGTGGACATCGACCATTGGCTCCGAAACTTGATGACCAGCTCGTTGCGCTGATTGTAGACACGACATTCGAACTCGATCACGGCGCCTTCGTGACCCGCATCGCACCGGTCCACGGTCTCGCTTTCTGCCCAGATCGTATCGCCGACGAAAACGGGCCGGACGAATCGGACGTCCGTGCAGCCCAGTCCGATGGAACGAATCGTCTGATTCAGTTCGTACGCGTGCGCACCGCTGGCCACGCACAATACGAACGTGCTGTTTGCCACCCGTGCGTGGTACGGGGACGATCCGCCATGCTCGACGTCCAGATACAACGGCTCCGCGTTATGCGTCAGCGTGCTGAATAGCAGGTTGCAGGCCTCGGTGAGCGTATGCTGAATCGGGTGCCGGTAAGTCGCACCGATCACGAATCGGTCAAGGTAGCCGCCGGACATGGCTTCCGTCATGATGCCCTCCTCCTCTCCCTCTCTCTTTCGTCCCCAACTCGACGTCCTCGCAATACACCGGATGCGTCACCAAGGGTAAATGCCCGGCACACGTGCGCCAAGTCGCGTTCGGCGCACGGGCGATTCGCGAACGGCGATTGCGTGCGGGCGACGGCATGCCGTTGTGGAGGTTTACCCGACAGCCGGGGATGACACTGGATGGCGGCGGACGGACCGGAAGGTGATCGATCGGACGGACACGTGCATCCCGGCGAACGGCTTGACACGTGGCAAGGCGAAGCGCTGCGCGATCATCGGGACAGACGGCGGGTGTGATGAAATCCGGATACCAAAAAATCGGCCGCCTGCAACCGCAGGCGGCCGATCAACTTCTGCCCGTCGTTCGCCCGGGCGTCGCGTGGCTTCGATCGGCTCGCACTGCTCCGAAGCGAAGGGTCCGCCACGCGATCTCCGGGCGTTCAACGCACTCACACGGGCGCCATCAGTTCACCCCGACCGCACTCCACGCGCGAGCGACCGCCGTGCTTTCGGCCGAATTCGCGCCGTACAGGTCGTTCGCCGCCTGGATCGATGCACGACGTGCGTTCGGGTAGCTGGAGTTGGCGTTCAGATACACGGTCAGCGTCCGGTACCAGATCTTGCCGGCCTTCTCGCGGCCCACGCCGCTGAAGGTCGTGTCGCCGTTGCAGACCAGCTGCGCCTTCGTCAGGCCGGTATCGGTCGACGGCACCGTCGGGCCTTCCGCGAGCAGGTAGAACAGGCGGTTGCCGACGCCCGACGTGAAATGCGGGTCGTGGCGCGGATTCGACCACGAGAATCCGCCGGACGGGTAACAGCTGAACGACCGGCCGTCGAGATCCTGCTTGTACATCTTGCGCAGGCCGCCGCTCACCACACGCGCACCGATCACGTAGTTGCCGGGATCGTTCGGGTTGTTGGCGTAGTACTTCACGAGCGTGCCGAAAATATCGGACGTCGACTCGTTCAGGCCACCCGCGTCGCCCGAATAGTTCAGGTTGGCCGTGGCCTCGGTCACGCCGTGACTCATCTCGTGTCCGGCGACGTCGACCGAAACGACCGGTTTCGGCAGGCTGGTGCCGGGCTGGCCGTCACCGTACACCATCACGTGCGAATTCAGCCATGCCGCATTCGCGCCGGTCGTGCCGCTGCCGGTGTTGAACACGACGTGTGCATAGCTCTTCACGCCGCGGCCGTCGTTGAAGATGCCGTTGCGGTTGTGCGCGGTCTTGTAGTAGTCCCAAGTGAGCGCGAGACCATAGTCGATGTCGGCGGCGACAGTCTGCCGGTCGGTGGTCGTATTGTTGCCCCACACGTTCGTGCTGCTCGTGAAGATCGGCAGGTCGGTCGCCTGTTCGACGTCGTCCGAGGTCAGGCCGCGGCCGTCGTACACCGAGCCGGAGCCTCGGCTCGGATCGAGCATCCGGTACGCGTTCGTGCCCGTCTGGTCCGTGGTGAGCGTCAGGTTGCCGTAGTACAGCGAGCGGCCGGTGCCGGTCGCGGCGGCGGTCTTGATCAGGTCCTGCGCGTCGAGCACGGCGCCGTTACGCGCATCGACGTAGTACAGCACGGCATCGCCATGCGCATCGGTCGCCTTGCCGTAGACGCGCACCGCGTAGGCCAGCGTCGGTGCGACGTCGCGTGCGAACACGACGAGTTCCGCGTCATCGACGCGGCGCACGTCCGAGTTGAAACGCGCGGCTGCAATGCGCTTGACCCGGGCAGCACCGACGTCGGGTGCGTTGCGTACCACCGAGCGGTCGCCGACCTTGCCGATGTTACCGGCGAGATTGATCGGTGCGAGCTGGGTCACGCTCGCCTGCTTCAACTGCCCCTTGCTCGAATGGACGACAACGTCGCCACCGATCACGGGCAGGCCTGCGTAGAAGCGGTCGAAGCGCACGTGCTCGGTGCCGTCGGGGTCGACGATCACGTCGCGTACCTGGAACTGATCGCCATCCGCCGGCGCGCTCGCCTGCGGCCCTGCGAACTTCAACGTGCGTGCCGCGCCGCCAGTTGCAAGGCTGAAGGCAGACGGGTTCTGCTGGATCAGTTGCAGTGCCTTGTCGACCGTAGCCGACTGGTCGCCGGCCTGGGCAAAAGCACTGAGACTCGCGACGGTAATCGCGGAGATGGACAGCAGACGAGACAGTTTCTTCATGTAATCCCCCGGCTTATAAGTGGGTGATGTTCGAGGAATGCATCAAGTACAGACTTTGATGTAAGACATGTCACGAACCGCAGAGGGATGCTAGAAGGTCATTTTTATAATTACAAGATATTTTCTGACAGTTTAATTTTTGCTGTCATCGACGTTAATCGAGTCATGGTTTGGTGATAAATCTGAAATGATCTCGTCGGCCGCGATGGCGGGATCGGCAACGTTGCATCGGCGGAATGGGCCGGCGAGCCCGGTGCTGCCTGGGCGAGGCAGCGCGTGGCGCGGGTTGCGCAGGACGGATGACGTGACGCCGGGGTAAATCGGCAGATACTACTTGCCTTATTAAATATTTATTTTGATTGTTGCCATTCCCGGCGCATCCATGCACCTTTAATGCCTCTTCGGCTCTCGCTTTTGATGGCGATCCCTTTGAATTCGTAGTGAAAGCCTGTCACGCGACACGCGAGATAATGCTTTCTACGAATCGTTCGCTCGAGCGGAGCGGCGCAGCGCGGCGCGACCGGTCGCATGTCGCGCCACGTTTCTTCTGATATTGGAATGCCCGCGCTCAGTCATTGGTTTCGCACGCTGCTGCTTCCGGGCGAGCCGCATGCGGCCGACGAACCATCCGGTGACGTCCGCTGCCTAGCCGGCCCTCACCTTGAACCGCACCACCAGCCACGTGAGCGCCCCCAGCACGAATACGGCGAGCGTCCACGTGCCGCCATGGTGCTGCAGCACCGCCGCCGTCGCCGCGATGCCCGCCAGTCCTTGCTGTAGAAAGCCGCACAAGGCCATCGCATGCGCGCCATGCTCGTGCGCATCGCTGACGGCGGTTGCCATGCTGTTCGGAAACAGCACCGCCTGGCCGAAAATCGCGAGGCAATACAGCGCGATGAAGATCCACAGGCCAGTGAAATCGGTCAGCAGGCCGCCCAGCCACGACGCCAGCATCAACGTGGTTGCGAGCGCAACCAGCGCGGCGCCGGCATGCATCAACCGCACGCCGCCGAGCCGCTTCACGAGGCGATTGACCAGCATCGCGCCGCTGAAATAGGCGACGCCGAGCAACAGGCCGATACTGCCGAAGCTCGTCACGGCCAGCTTGAAATGCGCCTGGAACACGAACGGACTCACTTCCTGCAAGGTCACGGTCGTCGCGAACCCCAACCCGCCCGCGCAAGCCGGCCAAAGGAAACCCGGGCGCCGCAGCAGGGCCCGGTATGTGCCGGCCGTGCCTGACGTGACCGTGGTGCGGCTTCCCGCCTTCAACGGCAACGCATACGACAGACCGATCGCCAGCGCGGCGATGACCGCCATCAGCACGAAACCCGCTTGCCAATGACTGTATCGGCCGATCAGCCCGCCGACGAACTGGCCGCCGCCCAGCGCCGTGATGAAGGCGATCGACAACACGGAGAGCCGTCGCGCCAGCTCGTCGCCGCGCCAGTTGTCGCGGACGATGATTCTGGCAATGATCGCCGCGCCGCCACCTCCGACGCCCTGGAGGGCGCGCAACACGAGCAGCGCCGGTGCGACCGTGCAGATGGCGAGCAGCAGGCTGCTGGCGACGAACAGCAGCAGCGAAATCAGCAACGGGCCACGCCTGCCCCAGCGTTCCGCGGCAGCGCCCCAGAACGGTACCGGCAGCGCCGCGCCGATCACGTACGCGGAGATGGAGAACTCGGCGCCGCCTTGCGTCATCGTCAATTCGCGCATGACGACAGGCAGTGACGGCAGGTACACCGTCGTCGCCATTTGCGCCATGAAGACGAGCAGGCACGCGAGCGTCATCAGCGGCGCAGTCGACGCGGCAGGTTCGCACGGCGCGCCGGCGGCAAGAACGGGTTTGTCGCTCATGCGCTGGCTCGATCCGATTGAGACGCGTGCCCGGCCTTTGTCCAGCCGTACCTCCATCGCGGGATTCCGTCGCAAGCGCCGCCCGCGTACATGCTCCCTCGCACCCCGAGTTCGGTCGCCATCGTTTCTCTCTTTCGATCTTGTTGACGTACGTGATGGCCGTGCGCTGCGCGACCCTCGCGCGAGATTGTACAAAACGCGCGACATGCCTGCACGACGCGCCACGCCTGTCGTTACCGTCGTATCGAGTACGACCGGACGTGCATGACGACCGGTGCGCCGGCGGCCTCGAACCGATCGATGATGCAGCACCGTTTCGGGGCATGAGGCACAATACGCGGCTTCAAAATTCAACCGCGGTCAAACACATGCGCGTCGTCGTCGTTGGAACCAGCGGAGCGGGGAAATCCACTTTTTCCAGCGCACTGGCGGCTGCAGCCGGCTGCCCATATATCGAGCTGGATCGACTCTACTGGGGCCCCGACTGGACAGCCGTGCCGCCGGAACAATTCGAGAACGCCGTGCTGGCCGCGACCGCCGGCGACCGATGGGTCGCCGACGGAAACTACAGCGCCGTACGCGACGTACTCTGGTCGAGAGCCACGCACGTGATCTGGCTCAACTTCGGGCGACGGACGGTATTCTCCCGCGTGCTCTGGCGCACGTTGAGCCGCGGGCTCCTGCGCACCGAGCTGTCGCACGGCAACCGGGAGTCGCTGCGGATGGCATTCTCCCGGGAGTCGGTGCTGCTGTGGTCATACACCACGTTCGCCAGGAATCGCATCAAGTTCGCCGCGCTGCGCGACGACCCGAAATTCGCGCATCTGCACTGGACGGAAATCACCCGGCCGTCGCATACCCGCGCGGTCATCGACCGACTGACCCGCGCCGGCGGTTGAGCCCGGGCCAACAGGACCTCACTTCACGGCCGCATTGCCGCCGTCGGCGAACAGGGCCGAGCCGGTAACGAAACTCGCCATCGGGCTCGCCAGGAACAGCGCCGCGGAGGCGATCTCGTCCGGGCGCGCGATACGCTTCATCGCGTGGAGCCCGGCCGCCCATTCCTTCTGGTCACGGTCTCCGCCCATCGCGGTATCCACGCCGCCCGGCAACAGTGCGTTTGCCCGAATCCCGCGTGCCGCATAGTCCGCGGTGATGCCTTTCACCAATCCCGTCAAGCCGGCCTTGGACGCGCCATATGCGGCCATGCCGGGAAGCCCGACACTGGTTCCGACGAAGCTGGACGTGAAGACGATCGAACCGCCTCCGCGTTCGAGCATCACGGGAATCTGGTTACTGGCGCCCAGGAAGGCCGCCGTCAGGTTGGTCGACAGCGTCTGCTGCCACTCGTCGAGCGAGACGTCGGCGAGCGGTTTGAGCGGCCCGACCGTCCCCGCGTTGTTGATCGCGATGTCGAGACCACCGAACTCGCTCAGGGCCGTCGCGACGAGCCGTCGATGCGTATCGACGTGACCGACGTCGCCGGCGCATGCGCGCGCCTGCCCGCCCTGACGACGGATCTCGTCGGCAACCTGATTCAGCGCGGCTTCGCTTCGCGCGCCCAATACGACGGACGCGCCGTGCGCCGCGAACATCAACGCGATCGCACGGCCGATGCCGGTCGAGGCGCCGGTGACGATGGCGACTTTTCCTTCGAGCAAGGTCATTGTTTTTACATCCCGTGAGTGAGGTTCATCACGGCAATGTAGGGGGGCATACGCGGGCAGGCACTCCGTTTCTTGCTTTTGAAGTCCTGCGCAACGGCAAACCGCGCATCGGGTTGCGGGTAGTGCGGATCGGCGATGTCGCGCGCTGCTACGATCTGCGCACGACGACAATCACCCAGCCTTCGCCTGCCCGCGCGGTCATCGCCAGGCTGACCCGCGCTAGCGGTTGAGCGCGGCGCGACGCGTACCTGCGTCAGTCGTCGAAGGTGCCTTGATATTCCGGCGCGGCATCCGCGCGCGTGTTCAGTTCGAACATCACACCGCCCGGTGCGCGGCAGAAGAAACGCGAACCGCGCCCGTTGTTGAAGACGTCCGTCACCATCTCGACGCCCTCTTCCCTGAAGCGCTCGAACAGCGTGCGAACGTCGTCGAAGCTCGGCAGTTCGAACCCGACGTGGAAATTCGTCGGCCATGCCGGCGTGTCATCGCCGACGTGATCGATCACCACGTCGAAGCCCGGACGCTTGAGGATCCAGGATTTTTCCCAGCTTCCCGCGATCGTGAAGCCCAGGTGGCGCTCGAAGAATCGGGCCGTCGCCAGCGTGTCGGCCGAGGGGAAGCTCAGGTGGTTGAGCTTCATGGTTTGCGTAATGGCAGTCATTGCGAGTCTCTGTCATGCGTTGATCGGCGGCGGCCCCATGCCGTTCCGCCCGACGCATTCAGAATACGAGCCGACGCTCACGTTCGACTACTCGCATTGGCCGCACGTCCGGACCGCGCGCGAACCCGCGTGAAACCGGGGGCCGCGGCACAGTTGGGATCGCCGCGGATCGCGCTACTCGCATTCGGCCCGGATCGGCCGGAACACCGTCATTTCCGGCACCCGCCCACATCCACCTTCGTGATGATGTCGGCATGATTCGTCTTGATGGTGATCATGCACACGTAGTCGAGCACGGTTTCGTGGTCGTAATAGCCGGTGGCCCGATAGTCGTCCTGATACACCGGAATGTCCGCGTGGCCGTCTCCCGCTCGAGTCACGCCGACCATATGATTGCCGACGTACTGGCTGCCGGTCTGGACGAACGACAGGTTCGGGCTCACGTGGACCCGCGAGTTGTCCCAGAAGTAGTTCCCGGTATAACTTGCCGACTCCGGCGACTGCGATAGCGGCGGATGATTGATGAACGGAGGGCCGAACGCCTTGAACGCCACCGAGATCGGCTGCCCCACCATGGCCTTGGCCGCCTTCTGAACCGGGCCGGGATACATCGTCGCGCACACCGGGCTGGAATCCAGGGCGGAACAGACATGCGCGCAACCCGCAATGAACGGAATCGCCGCACACGCCCACACCATCGACATGCGGTTTCTCGAGACGGGCTTCGTCATTCGATCCTCTTCGTGGACAAGTGAAACCATCGTTGAATGCGGCATGCTGCATGCCGTCTTACGTCTTTGCCGCTTCGTAAACCTTCGTCTTCGGATTGAACCGGTATTCGACGACATCCGCCGCGCCGTAGGTTTTCTTCTGACCGGCGTGGTCGATGCCCGTCCCCTTCATTGCCACACGAACGCGCGGCCAATCGCGACGATCGGTCGACACGAAGGTCAGGGTCGACGAGCCGGTCACGCACGGGACGTGATTGCCGGTGCCGTCGGCATCGCACGCCGCGCCGTTGTCATTGCCGCGAGACACGTTGCCGGCATAGGTCCAGTCGGTATCGTCAGGATTGCTTGACGCATTGGTGCGCTGATAGACGAACAGGCTGAACGACTTGATCCGGGTGCCGGAGGCCAGATACCAGGTCGGGACCGCCAGCACGATCTGCCCGTCCGGCGTTGTCGTGCTCACGGCCGGCTCCTTGTCGTCGATCGTGTCGGCCTTCTCGTAGCCGCCGAACTCGCCGATCGAGCGTTCCGACTCGACCATGTTCCAGCCGGCCACGCCGCCATCCGTGGTCCATTCGAAGGTGGCTTCGGTGAGCGTCACCCTCGCGTCGGGCGCCGGGGCGGCGGTTTTCTCCTGTTCGGCGTACTTGTTCGGCGTGTCGTAAGCGAAGCCGGTGAAGTAATGGTTGCCGTTCAGATCGAACGCGTGGCCGTACCAGTAAGAGGCCTGGCTTCCATTGGCAATCTCCATCGTGTCCTCGCCATGCGCATCCCGCTGGTAAATGCCCTCGAGCACCCGGCCGGGCCTCGGCGGCACGGGTGCCGGGATCTTCTCGCTCCCCGCGCTCTGCGCGGCGACGGCGGGTGTCGCCGAAGCCGCCGCCGGCTGCGCATTCGATGCGGTATCGGCGAGCCCCGATCGATCCCCGCATGCCGCGACCAGAAGCGAAACGACAGACAGCCACGCATACTTTCCGATCATGTGTTTTTACCCTCGTGTGCGGTTCCGTGACGCGTCGTCATGTGACCCGATGCGACTTCACGGGATGCACCGACGGGTATCGCCGTGCGATACCGATTGCCCGGGCGATCGATTCAGGCGCCGGGGCTGGTTGAACGAATGGAGCGGCGTGACCGGGCGCTCAGCGGCACCGGGCGTCGTACACAGCCGGAAAAGCGGACGGCATGGCGGCATGCGCCGCGTAGGCAGGCAGCCGAATTTGACGCGGCAACGCAAAGCGCTGCGCGGGAAGCATCTTGTTGACGGGTTTCATCGTTTTCGTTTGTCGTTGTCGGCGCCAATACGGGCTTGGAAGACGTGCTCGGACACGCTCAACGCGGGTTGCGTTGCGCCAGTCGACGATTATCACCACTATCGGCGAATAAATCATCCATCGACGGCGTTGACGGGCGTTGCTTCCCGCCTTGGCGGTAACGCTTGAAATGCGCGGGCACCTGGCACCGGCCACACGCTTGCTTTCATACAAATTACACAATCCACCGGATCGCGAGTCACACTGACCGATTTGCCGTGGCCGGTGGCCAGAATCGGTGGCGGCATCCGGCCGACTTCGTTGTTCCGGTGTTTGCAGCGTGAGACTCGGGCGCAGGGCAAGCGGCATGCACTGCCGGACAGGCTCGGCGCAGCGACGTCGAACTTCGTGGTGCATCAAACATCGATGGCCCGGGGTAGACAAAGCCACCCCGGGCCACGGATTTCCCGCCCGTGCCGGACATCACAAACCCTGCCCGGCCCTCACGGTCAATCGATGCTGCGCGGACGGCGTCAGAACTGGTAACCCGCGCCCACCACCGCGCCGAAGTCCGAACGCGTGTTGCCCGTCACCGACGCCTTGACGACCCAGCGGTTGCTTTCCGTCACGTACGAGTACCCGGCGGCGAAACCCTGCTGGCCGTGATAGTTCGACGTCGCCGCCGAGACCATCGAGCGGCCCGCGCCCGTCGGTTGCGGCAGGCCGGCCACGGCCATTGCCGATGCCACGCCGCCGTACATGTCCTTCTTCAGGTCGTTGAACGAGTTGTACACCTGGCCGATGCGCTGGTCGGTGTAGCCCTTCGCCTGATTCGACGCGGCCGACAGGTTGTCGTTCAGCTGCTGCACGTTCACCGCATCGGTCGGCGCCGTGCCGGCCGCGACGTTCGTGACCTGGCGTTCGCTGCCCTTCGCGCCCACCGAGAACGAATTGTCGCGATCGGCGACCGAGCCCTGGCCGACCGCCACCGCGTTCTTGCCGGTTGCGGTTGCCGTCGAGCCGATCGAACCTGCATCGGCACGCGTGATCCACGTGGTGTTCGCATCGGTCGCCGCCGCGCGGATCTGGTCGTTGGCCGCCGCGTTCTTCAGCGCATTGTTGAACTGGCCCATGTTGACTGCGTCGTTGTTGTTCACGCCCGCCGCCACACCGGTCAGCACGCGGTCGCCCGCCGTGCCGGAGAAGTTCACGCTGGTGCCGCCGGTGTCCTTCCCGACCGTGACCGCGCCGTTCGGATCCTGCTGCTGCACGAGGCCGGCCTTGCCGTTCGCGATGTTGGTCACGTTCCCCTGCAGGTTCGTGATGTCGGTCGTGTTCTTCGCGACCTGCTGGTTCGTCGCGTAGAGCTGCGAGCCGTTCACCGCGTCCGTGCTGGTCGCGCTGAGCGTGCCTGCCTGCACGTTGGTGATGCGCGTGCCGCCGGCGCCGCCGAGCGTGATCGAACTCTTCGAGCTGTCGTCGTACTGCACCGCGAGCGCGCCGAGCTGGTTGAGACTCGACTGGACGCCCTTCAGCTGCTTCACGTTCACCGCGTCCGTATCGTCGGTGCCCGCGGCGACGTTCTTCAGCACGACCGCCGCATTCGTGTCGCCGCCGATCAGCGATACCGAATTCAGCCGGTTGCCGTTCGTGTCGACGTCGTACTTGACGACGTTCTTCACGGCCTCGCCCGCCTGGTTGGACACCTGCGTGATCTGCTGTTCGAGCGACGACTTCACGCCCGACAACTGGCCGCCGTTCACCGCGTCCGTGCTGCCCGCGGCGATGTTGCCGTCGGCCACGTTCGTCAGCTTCGTCGGTGCACCGCCGCGCGCCGCGTTGTAGGCGCCGGCCTTCGGGTCGAACTGCAGCGCGTCCTGCTGCAGCCCGGCGATCGCGGCCGTGTTGCCGGCGATGTTCGTTTCGGCATTGCCGATGCGCGTTTCATGATTCTCGAGCGTCGTCGTGTTGCTGCCGACGCGACCGTCGAGGTTCGTGAGCGCATCGCCGACGTTGTTGAACGAACCGCCGCCGACTTTGTAGGCCGGCGCCGTGATCGAGCCGTCCGGATTCGCCGTTGCACCGCCGCCCAGCGCGGCTGCCGTACCGTCGGTCGCGCGGCGCAGTTGCGCACCGTTCACCGCGTCCGTGCTGCCGGCCGCAACGTTGCCTTCCGCGACGTTGGTCAGGCGCACCGGGCTCCCGCCGTTGCCCGCGCCGAGCGAAACCTGCTTCTTGCTCGCATCGTCGTACTTCACCGCGAGCGCATCGAGCTGGCTCGTGCCGTCCTGAATCGCCGCGTTCAACTGGTCGACGTTGACCGCGTCCGTGCCGTTCTTGCCGGTCGCGACATTGCCGATGCGTTGCGGACCGTTGCCGCCGTGGCTCGCGTCGTAGGTGCCGAGGGTCGCGTTCCACTGGAGCGCGTCCTGCTTGAGCGCGGCGATGTTTCCCGTATTCGTCGTGACCTGGTTGCCGAGCGTCGTCACGTTGTTGCTGACGGTCGTGATCGACTGGTTCAGCGTGTCGGTGGCCTTGCCGAGCTGGCCGACGTTCACGGCGTCGCCCGTGGCGACACCATCCGCGACGTTGTGCAGCGCGACCGGCGACTGCGCACCCTTGCCGCCGAGCGTCACGCCGCTGTGCGCGTCATCGTCGTACTGCACGGCGTTCTTCGTCGCATTGCCGATCTGGTTGTTGATCGACGTGCTCAGGCTGCCGAGCGTCGTGTTGATGTTGTTCGTCACGCTGGTGCTGAGCGACGACAGGCCACCGTTCAGTTGCCCGACGTTCACGGCATCCGTGTTCGCGACACCAGCGGCAACGTTGTGCAGCGTCGTGCCGTTCGTGCCGGCGAACGTCACCGAGTCGAATCCGCTCTGGCCGTCGTACTTCACGTTGCGTGCGTCGGCCGCCTGCAGGTTGCTGATATTGGTGGTCGCCGTGCTCAACGATGCATTGATGCCGGTGACGTTGCCCTGCAGGTTCGTGATGTTCGATGCTGCCGTCGAGATGGACGATTGCAGCGGTGCGACGGTGTTCGTCAACTGACCGACGTTGACCGCGTCGGTGTTGGCGACGCCGGCCGCGACGTTGCCGATGCGTTGCGGGCCGTTGCCGCCGTGGCTCGCGTCGTACGCACCGAGGTTCGTGTTCCACAGGAGCGCATCCTGCTGAAGCGCGGCGATGTTGCCCGTATTCGTCGTGACCTGGTTGCCGAGCGTCGTCACGCTGTTGCCGACATTCGTAATCGACTGGTTCAGCGTGTCGGTAGCCTTGCCGAGCTGGCCGACGTTCACGGCGTCGCCCGTGGCAACACCGTCCGCGACGTTGTGCAGCGCGACCGGCGACTGCGCACCCTTGCCGCCGAGCGTGACGCCGCTGTGGGCGTCATCGTCGTACTGCACGGCGTTCTTCGTCGCGTCGCCGATCTGGTTGGTGATCGACGTGCTCAGGCTGCCGAGCGTCGTGCTGATGTTGTTCGTCACGCTCGTGCTGAGTGACGACAGGCCGCCATTCAGTTGCCCGACGTTCACGGCATCCGTGTTCGCGACCCCGGCCGCGACGTTGTGCAGCGTCGTGCCGTTCGTGCCGGCGAACGTCACCGAGTCGAATCCGCTCTGGCCGTCGTACTTCACGTTGCGTGCGTCGGCTGCCTGCAGGTTGCTGATGTTCGTGGTTGCGGTGCTCAGCGACGTGTTGATACCGGTGACGCTGGTCTGCAGGTTCGTGATGTTCGACGCCGCCGTCGAAATGGACGTCTGCAGCGGTGCGACGGTGCCCTTCAGCTGACCGACGTTGACCGCATCGGTGTCGGCGACACCGGCCGCGACGCCGTTGATCGTCGTGCCGTTGCTGCCGTCGAGTGCGATCGCCGCGTGCGAATCGTCGGAGTATTTCACGACGTTCTTCGTTGCGGTCACGATGCTGGTGCTGAGGCTGTTGCCGACGTTGGTCACGCGCTGGTCGACGTTCGAGATCGTGGTCGACAGCGAATTGCCGACCGACGTCACGCGCGCGTCGACCGTGGCGATGCTGGTGCTGAGCGTGCCGTTCACGTTCTTCAACTGCTGGACGTTGACGGCATCCGTATCGGCCGCGCCTGCCGCGACGTTCTTGAGCTGGCGCTCCTTGCCGATTGCACCGAACGACACCGCACCGCCAACCGGCGCGGCCGTGCCGCCGAACACCGGCGTGCCGCCATTGTTCGCACCGACGCTGCCCGAACCGATCGCCACCTGGTTGTTGTCGTTCGTCTGCGCGCCCGCGCCGATCGCCACGGATTGCGTGCCGCCGGCGCGCGTCTGGGTGGCCGCGTCATACGATGCGCCGGCCGACACGCCGTCGCTCGTCGTCGGGTTGGCGCCGCCGATCGCGACCGAGCGATCGCCGCTTGCCAGCGCCGAGTGGCCGAGTGCGATCGAGCTCGTGCCGCGAGCGTCCGCGACGTTGCCGACTGCCATCGAGAAGTCGCCGACCGCGGCCGACTGGCGGCCGATGGCGAGCGCCGTATTGCCTTGCGCGACGGCCACCGTACCGATCGCCGTCGCCGAGTTCGCCAGCGCCTGCGCGCCGACGCCGACAGCAATCGAACCGCCGCTGCTGGTGCCTCCCTTGCTGGCCGCATTCGACTGGTCGCCGATCGCGATGCCGCTGGTACCGGCCCGGGCATTCGTTCCCATCGTGACATTGGTCGTGCTCACCGCGGCGTAGCCCCCGCTCTTGGTCGACACGCACAGCGGGTTCGTGCCGTCGATGCACTGACCGCTCAGCGCGTTGTCCGGGTTGCCGCGGTCGACGAAATTGTCCGCATGCGCGGCGCCCGAGATCAGGACACCTGCACCCGTGAACATGGCGGCGGCAAGCGCCGAAATCTGCTTCCTCTTCATGGCCTTCTGCTCCGTTTTTTTGCGTTTGGTTTGAATACGGACTACTTACTTTTGTTGAAGACTTCAGCTGCGGTTACGATTGCGACTTCAGTGCGGAACCCGATTCCCATGCGCGGCCCGGGCGTGTCGAAGGCGACACGCATCGTCCGCCCGTAGCGATGGGACGTTCGAAAGCCCGGGCACGCCGTTCGTGTGACGGCCCGTTCCGTTAATTCAGGCAATGCGTTAGGAATGCATATCGTTTTATATGGGCGAATTCGCCCAACGACTGAATCCGGAGATTCAACCCGCCGTTATGGACACCCCTGATTTGATGTCGCGCCGACCGCGACCAACCCCGCTTCTTTTATTTCATCCACGGCAACCGGATTTTCGCTTGCGCGTGACGGACATGCGTTCGGAGTCACATCAATTGATGCCCTCGGACCCGAATCGCACAACGTCCGTCCCAACCCGCCGTGCCTTGTGTTGCTCGGTGCAACCCTGCGCTCAAAGTTCGGACGAATTATGGGACACGACCGAAAATTATTGAAGGCGACATTCTTTATAGATTGTAAAATTCAATATATTCAATGTGTTACGTTAAAAATACGCATCTCGCAAACGATTTCGCGCCATTGAAATTATTAGAAGTGTTTCGCCGGGCGGATAAAATCTTTGCTGAGGCGGATTAAAAGTAAATGCCAGAAAAAAGTTTTTTCAAAAAAATGCGGCGCTGCGCGACCGTACGCGGCGGAGCAAATGAAAATGGCGGAATTGGACAGGCAGCGGCGTTCCGTACTGCAAACACAAATCACAATACACGATGAAGAATCCGAAAAACGGAATGAAGCAGATAGAGTCAATGCGTCTGGCAAGAATTGAAATATGCCCCTACAATTCGGCTCGCATCGATACCGACGGTTGCGCACTTTTCGGCGCGCGACGACGGCAACGCTCCGCGCCATTACCGGATCAGTGATCAAAACAAGCAATGCCGGGTATTACGCCGACCGGTTGTCTGTCGCGTAGCGGGGCGAAATCCGAATATCGATGCGTTTGTGCGTCGCCATAGAGCGGCTTCCGACGATTACTCCGAACCGGGCCGGCCACCCGCAGGAACGCAGCCAGCAGCCATTCCAGAACAGGTGCACGATGCATCCATCGATCTCCGCATTGGGCGACGCCCATATCCTGATCGTCGACGATCAGCCCGACCAGCTTCGCTTGCTGATCGACATCCTGCGCGGCACCGGGTGCCGGATCAGCATCGCATCCGACGGGCTGCAGGCGTGCCAGCGCGCGCAGGCGCTCATGCCCGACCTGATCCTGATGGATGTCCGCATGCCACGGATGGACGGTTTCACCGCGTGCCGGCTGCTTGTCGCCGATCCGCTGACGTGTGCGATTCCGGTGATCTTCCTGACCGTGGCCGGCGCGCTGCACGAACGCCTCGAGGGATTCGAAATCGGCTGCGTCGACTATGTGGTGAAGCCGTTCGAGCCCGCCGAAGTGCTCGCGCGGATTCGCGTGCAGCTCGCGCGGGAGAAGCGGGAGCGGCCCGTCGACCTGGAAAGCCCGTTCGTGGCCGGCAAGGACGACGACATCATCGTGCGCGCGGCCATCCGCCACCTGGCACGGACGCTGAACGATCCGCCAACGGTGGAGCAGCTGGCCCGCGCGGTCGGCACCCATGAAAAGCGGCTGTCACGCGCGTTTCGCGACAATCTCGGCCAGACGGTGTTCGAGTATCTGCGGCACGAACGGCTGCGGATCGCGCAGGATCTGCTGGATTCGACGTCGCTCAGCATTGCGAGCATCGCGAAGGAAATCGGTTTTTCCACGCCGGCGAATTTCGCGACCGCATTCCGCGAGCGTTTCGGCCTCACGCCGACCGAGTGGCGACGCCAGCGCCAAGCCGGCGAACGCGCCGCGCGACGGGAGCCGCAACGCGGCGCGTAGGACCATGCCGCGCGTTTGCGATTACCAGTTGTATTTCGCGGTGGCCAGTACGGTCCGCTCGTTGCCGAACACGCAGACGGCGTACGACTGACAGCCACTGACATAGCTCCGGTCGAACAGGTTCGCGACGTTCAGCGCGAACCGCCAGTGCGGCATCTCGTAGTGCAGCGCCAGGTCGACCAGCGTCACGCTCGGCACGGTCAGCGAGTTGTCGGGTGCGCCGGCCGACGCGCTCTGGTAGCGCACGCCGCCGCCGATCCCGAGGCCCGACAGCGCCCCCGTGCGCCAGGTCCAGTCGGCCCACATCGACGCCATCTGCCGCGGCAGCGGCACCGACACCGGCCAGTTGTTCAGCGACGCGTCGTTCGCCTGCACGTTCTTGACGTCCTGATACACATACGACGCGACGACCGACAGCTCGCGGCTGACCTTGCCGACCGCGCTCAGTTCGATCCCGCGCGAGCGCACCTTGCCGGTCTGCACCGACGTCGTGCCGGTCGGGTCGAGACTCACCGGTGTCGGCGTCACGACGTTGGTCTGGTCGATCTGGTAGACGGCCGCGCTCAGCATCAGGTTCTTGCCGGGCGGCTGCCAGCGCAGCCCGGCTTCCGTCTGCTTGCCGCGCGTCGGTTTAGGCAAGCCGCCGCCGAACATCCTGACGCCGATGACGGGATCGAACGACGTCGAATAGCTCACGTACGGCGACAGCCCGGCGTCGCCCTGATAGGTGAGCCCGACACGCCCGGAGAATGCACTGACGTCCTGCTGCGCCTGCGTGCCAGCCGTCCGGTCGTCGAACCGCGCATTGACGAAATCCTCGCGACCGCCGAGCGTCAGCGTCCAGCGCTTCCAGCGGATCTGGTCCTGCGCGTACACGCCGAACGCGTTCATCGCCGTGTACTGGTCGACGTGGCCGAGCGACGTCGGGCCGGAGAAAATCGCATCCGTGACGGGCCGGTAGACGGGGTGGTACAGGTTGAGCGACGGCGCCAGCGCGAGCCACACGCTGTTGGTCGTCGTCTGCCGGTCATACTGCACGCCGAGCAGCAGCGTATGTTCGAGCGGCCCCGTGCCGAAGCGCGCCTGCGCATGGTTGTCGATATCGAGCCGGCTGTAGTTGAGCTGGAACAGCCCCGCGAACCGCATCATGTTGGTGGTGCTGCGGGGCATGTAGCCGTTACCGAACACGGTGGCGTCGTCGAGCGACAGGTGCGACCAGCGCACGTCCTGGTGCAGCGACCAGATCGCATTCACGCGATGCTCCAGCGCGTAGCCGAGCGACCACTGCTTCTTCCGGTAGTCGTTGAACCCTGGGTCGCCCATGTAGATGTCCTGCGACAGCCGGCCGTTCGGGTTCGGCAACACCGTGCCCGACGCGGGCAGGAAGTTCGACGAAATATCGCCGCTGTCCTGCAGGAACGTCGCCGAGAGCGTCAGTGACGTGTCGGCGTTCGGCCGCCAGCGGAACGACGGCGCCAGCGCGACGCGCCGGTCGCCGTTCGGGCCGGTGACCGCGTTGCCGTCGCGCGCCACGCCGACGAAGCGGTACGCATAGCGGCCGTCCGGATCGAGCGTATCGCCGACGTCGACCATGAATTGCTTGCGTGCGTCATTGCCGATCTGCACGCCGGCTTCGCGGACGCGCTCGCCGTCGGCGAGCTTCGTGTGCGCGTCGACGATCGCGCCGGGCTCGCCCGCGCCGTACAGCACCGACGTCGGCCCGCGCAGCACGGCGATCGAGTCGATCGTGTACGGGTCGACACGCCAGTTCGCGATGACGGCCGTATTCGGCGCGGCCACGCCGTCGACGTACAGCGTCGGCGTGAAGCCGCGCAGCGCCGCATACCAGTCGGTGCGGCTGTCGGCGCCGAACGTAGCGAATCCCGGCACGTAGCGCAGCGCCTGGTTCAGGTCGGTCGCGCCGGTCATCTCGATCTGCTGTGCGGTCACGAGATTGATCGTTTGCGGGATCTCGGCCACCGGCGTGTCGGTCTTCGTGCCGGCCGTGGTGCGCAGCCCGACGAGCCCGCTCGACGTGCGGTCGGCCTTCCCTGTCACGTCGATCGTCGGCAGTACGGCCGCCGCCGCGCCGGACGGCGGCGTGGCGCCCGCGCCCGATGCCTGCGCGTGT
>NZ_JAAGPG010000145.1:0-17981 GCF_017104665.1 Burkholderia sp. Se-20378
TGCATGCTCGCGGCGGCCGTGGCCACCGCGTTGCGCGATGCGGGCGAAGGTGGTGTCGACGGCATCGCGCTCGTCTACCCGATGCTCGGGTTCGAACCGCAATCGCCCGCGCGCGAAACGGAAGCGCACGCGCCGATGCTGACGCTCGACGACGTCCATCGCTATCGCGCGCTGTACTGGGAAGGCGGCTTGCTCGACGCGCTGGGAGACGGCAACCCGCTGCTGCGCGCGTCGGTACCGCTCGCGGCTTCGCGTTTCGACGGCCTGCCGCCCGTGCTCGCGATCGGCGCGGAACACGATCCATTGCGCGACGATGCGCGCGTGTATGTCGAACGGATTCGCGCGGCCGGCGGTGCCGCGCATTACTGGATGGGAGAGGGGCTGGTGCACGGCTGCTGGCGCGCGCTCGGGACGAGCCCGCAGGCGGCGCGGCTGCACCGGACGGTCGGCGGGTTTCTGCTCGCACCACACGCGTAGCGGGCGTTTCCGGGAGGCAACGATGCAGGCAGCGCAACACCGTATCGAGGACTGGCGGACGTTTTCGGCCGACGCGGCCATTGCGGCGGCGACGATTGGCGATGGCGCAGTGGACGTCGAGTGGAGCGACACGCGACGATCGCCGTTTCATTTCGACTGGCTGCGCGACAACTGCGCGTGTGCCGCGTGCGTGCATGCCGTCACGCGTGAACAGGTGTTCGAGATCGCCGACGCGCGCGAGGATCTCTCCGCGCTCACGGTGCATGTCGAAACCGACGGCGCGCTGCACGTCGAGTGGAACGACGGACATCGCAGTGCGTGGTCGCCGGGCTGGTTGCGCACGCATGCGTACGACGACGCATCGCGCGCCGAGCGTCAGGCTGCGCACGGGCGGCACGTATGGGCCGGCGACGATGCGACGGCCATCGGCGTGTTCGCGTGGCGCGACGTGATGGAGGACGATGGCGCATTGCTCGCGTGGCTCGCCGCATTGCAACGCACGGGGCTGACGCTCGTCGAAGGCGTACCCGCCGAGCGTGGCCGTGTCGACGAGATCGCGCGCCGCATCGGCCTGATCCGCGAGAGCAATTTCGGCGTGCTGTTCGACGTCGAATCGAAGCCGCGCCCGGACAGCAATGCGTATACGTCGCTGAACCTGCCGCCGCATACCGACTTGCCGACCCGCGAGTTGCAGCCGGGCGTGCAGTTCCTGCATTGCCTCGCGAACGATGCAACCGGCGGCGACAGCGTGTTCCTCGACGGCTTCGCGCTTGCCGATGCGCTGCGGCGCGAGCATCCGGCCGATTTTGAACGACTCGCGGCGACGCCGTTCGAGTTCTGGAACAAGAGTGCGAACAGCGACTACCGCTGCTCGGCGCCGGTGATTGGGCTCGATGCGCGCGGCAACGTGACCGAGGTGCGCGTCGCGAACTTCCTGCGCGGGCCGCTCGATGCACCGGCCGGCTCGGTCGCGGCCGTCTATCGTGCGTACCGGCGGTTTCTCGCGCTGGCGCGCGAGCCGCGCTTTCGCGTGCAGCGCCGGCTGCGGGCGGGTGACATGTGGGCGTTCGACAACCGGCGCGTGCTGCATGCGCGCACCGAGTTCGATCCGTCTACCGGACGCCGGCACCTGCAGGGCTGCTACGTCGATCGCGACGAGTTGCTGTCGCGGTGGCGCGTGTTGTCGCGATCGGCGCCTGCGGCGGCTGTATCGCGCTGACGGTTGCGCCCGCCTTCACCATGCCCGTACGCCTACCTCGCAGATGAAAAAGCGCCCGGACGCCAGGCGTCCGGGCGAAGCCACCCGTTGCCGGGCGGCGGAGGTATGCGTTTCATAAAAAAGGACGAGCCCCGCAAGGGGGCTCGTCCGGACTTTCGTGCTTCATCGCGCGACGCGCGGCGCCCGCCGAGGGCGCATCGGCTTACTGGCCGAAGAAGATCGAGTCGCGAGCGTTCGACGACGCTGCCGGGGCGCCCGAGTGGACGACCGGAGCCGGTTGCGCGCCGTAGCCGCTGGTGTCGGCACCATGAACACGCGCTTCGGCGCTCTGGATGTCGTTCGGGTAGTACGGGCTCGACAGGCCCGGCTTGTAGCCGGCTTGTTCGAGCTGAACCAGTTCGTTGCGCACTTGAGCGCGGGTCACGGTGCTTTGGGCGAATGCGCCAAACGAAGCGGACAGGGCGGCAGCGGCAACGACTGCGGAAACGAGCGATTTCATGATGACCTCCGGTGTTTTATTGAGTTCGCTCTCGACACCATGTCTTAAGCGATTGATCAAATCTTAGTCATCGGAAGGTTCAGGGTAAACGCTGATTTTGACGATAGATTGTTTCCTGAGCGGTAACAGTAGTCTGTCGGATCATGCTTTCAACCAGCTTTCTTTTCGATTGGTGCAACAAGTATGACGAATATTGCGGAGGGCGAAGCGCGCTTCAGCGCACCTCGGCCACCGTGTCGAACGGCCGGCCCGGCGAGCGTCCGGCCGGCGCGCCCGAACTGAGGAAGCGCACGCCCGTCGCGGCTTCCGAGGCTTCCCACAGCAGTGCCGCCGAGGCCACGTCGCGCGCTGCGCGTGGCACGCTCGCGGGCGCCGGCAGCCCGCGCGACTCGAACAATCCGGACGGCCCGATGTAAGCGCCGCCAGCGAGATCGGGCGAGGTTGCCGCATGAATCGCAGGCAGCGCGCCCTGGTCGGCCGGTTGCGCGAGATAACGGTTCGCGGCGCGCATCAGCGCGGCACGGGCGGGCGAGCTGTCCATCGCCGGGCCCGCGAACTGCAGGTTGGTCGCCGCGTAGCCGGGGTGCGCGGCCACGCTGATTCCGGCGAACGCCGCGCGCTCGAAGCGGCGCTGCAACTCGATTGCGAACACGAGATTCGCGAGCTTGCTGTCGCAATAAGCGAGATAACGGTTGTAGCGATGCTCGGCGCGCAGGTCGTCGACGCGGATCCGGCCGCCGCGGTTGAGGCCGCTCGACATCGTCACGACGCGTGCCCGGCGCGCGGCGCGCAGCGCGGGCAGCAGATGGCCGGTCAGTGCGAAATGGCCGAGGTGGTTGGTGCCGAACTGCATCTCGAAGCCGTCGTGCGTATGGCGCAGCGGCAGGAACATCACGCCGGCGTTGTTGCAGAGGATGTCGACGCGGCCATGGCGTTCGGCCACATCGGCCGCGAAGCGGGCGATCGATGCAAGATCGGCGAGGTCGAGCGCGTCGACTTCGACGCGGGCATCGGGATGGAGCCGGCGGATCGCATCGGCCGCCTGTGCGGCGCGGGCCGCGTCGCGGCAGCCCATCACGACCGTCGCGCCTTTCGCGGCCAGCGTTTCCGCCAGCTGCCAGCCGAGCCCGCTGTTGGCGCCGGTCACGACCGCGACCTTGCCGCCTTGCGCCGGGACGTGGCGCGCGCTCCATGCATGCATGTCTGCCTCCATCGGCGCGACCGGGCGGCCGCGACGCGTAATCATTACATTGAGTGGTGTAACGATAGTGCGCGCGGGCGTGGCAGACAAGCGGGGGAATTAGACCGGCACTTCTAGGGCCGTCGCATCGTGTGGCGCCGCGTGCCGTGACGCGCGGCCGGCAGGATTTACCTGCCGCCGGCCAGCGCGAGCACTTCGGCGGCGGAGATCATCGCGGCTGCGTTCGCGGGGGCCGGGCGTTCGGCCGGGCGGAAGACTTCGTCGCCGCGGTGGATCACCTGGCGCGACAGCGCGCAGGTGCCGGTGCGTTGCGCGAAGCGGCGGCGCCAGCGCTGTTCACCGTAGTGACAGCGGCCGGGTTCGACCCAGCGGACGACGAGCAGCGTATCGGAACGTTCGAGGATTTCGACGTGAACGTCGGCGGGATCGAGCGCAGGCAGGGATTTGGGGGCCTTCATTTTGCCGTTTCCTAAAGCTCGTGCGGTTTCGGCCTTGGCAGTGGATGTCACTACCCGATGGCGAATCCGTAGCGGTTTCCATGAGTGGTGCGCTAAATGTAAGCGTCTGTGACCGGAAAAAACATCCTGTCTGGCTCAAATTACCTTTTGCCGATTTAGAAACAATCCACGCTTATTTTCTTGGAAAGCACAGACAAAAACGCCCCGGACGCAAAGTCCGGGGCGGGAAATCGGCCTGCGCGCCGTGTCTGCTCGCCCAGTCACGGAGCCCATCGCCGGGGGACGGAGGTGCCCGCAGGGATCGAACGCGGGCGGGGTGGCGATGGACCGGAAGCGCAGTCCGGTACGCCATGATGGCGCGCGCATCCCGTTGAGACCCTGACGCGAACATGACTTTTTCGTCAGTTTGGCGTGGTGCGGCGCCGGGCATGTGCGAAAAAGCTGACTGGAAGGCTCGCCGGTATTGGATTTGTCCGGATCCCGGGACGCGCTCCCGGTTGTGGTCGAACCTCGAACCCTGTTCAACCGCCCGATTTACCTGCTCGGGTAAATACTGAATCCCGATCCCGTGACAAACGCGAAATCCCTCCCTATGATTGGTTGGACCTTTAGTCCTTTGTGCCAATCGGCCGATGGGTGGCCGGCTTTTTCGGGAGAGGTGCTCATGAGATTGCAGGGCAAACGCGCGCTGGTGACGGCGGCCGGGCAGGGCATCGGCCGCGCGACCGCGCTGCGGTTCGCGCGCGAGGGCGCCAACGTACTGGCGACCGACAGCAACGAAGCCGCGCTCGTGCGGCTCGAGGCCGACGCCGAACGCGCGGGCGGCCGGCTGACCACGCGGCGGCTCGACGTGACCGATGCGCAGGACGTCGCGGCGCTCGCCGCGAGCGAGCGTGCATTCGACGTGCTGTTCAACTGCGCGGGCTTCGTGCACCACGGCTCGATCCTCGACTGCGACGACGAAGCATGGGCGTTCTCGCTGAACCTGAACGTCACGTCGATGTACCGGCTGATCCGCGCGCTGTTGCCCGCGATGCTCGAGGCCGGCGGCGCGTCGATCATCAACATGGCGTCGGCCGCGTCGAGCGTGAAGGGCGTGCCGAACCGCTTCGTCTACGGCACGACCAAGGCGGCCGTGATCGGGCTGACCAAGGCGGTAGCCGCGGATTTCGTCGAGCGGGGCATCCGCTGCAACGCGATCTGTCCGGGCACGATCGAATCGCCGTCGCTGGAGCAGCGGATCGCGGACCAGGCGCGCACGCGCCACGTGTCGACCGACGAGGTGCGCCAGGCGTTCGTCGCGCGCCAGCCGATCGGACGCATCGGCAGCGCGGAAGAAGTGGCCGCGCTCGCGCTGTACCTGGCATCCGACGAAGCGTCGTTCACGACCGGCGCGATTCACCTGATCGACGGCGGCTGGTCGAACTGACCGCGCCTTCCCATTCACTTTCCGTATCGGCTCAACACGACATGAAACTGCTGAGATTTGGCGACAAACACCATGAAAAGCCGGGCCTGCTCGATGCGCATGGCCACATTCGCGACCTGTCCGGCGTGATCGACGACATCGCCGGCGACGCGCTGTCGCCTGCGTCGCTCGCGCGGCTGCGCGACATTCCGCCGTCGTCGCTGCCGCTCGTCGAAGGCACGCCGCGGCTCGGCGCGTGCGTCGGCCGCGTCGGCAAGTTCATCTGCATCGGGCTCAACTATTCCGACCACGCGGCCGAATCGGGGATGGACGTGCCGAAGGAGCCCGTCGTGTTCGGCAAGTGGACGAGCGCGATCTCGGGGCCGAACGACGACGTCGAGATTCCGCGCGGCTCGGAGAAGACCGACTGGGAAGTCGAACTCGGCGTGGTGATCGGCCAGGGCGGCCGCTATATCGCGGAAGCCGACGCGCTGTCGCACGTCGCCGGTTACTGCGTCGTGAACGACGTGTCGGAACGCGAATTCCAGCTCGAACGCGGCGGCACGTGGGACAAGGGCAAGGGCAACGACACGTTCGGGCCGCTCGGCCCGTGGCTCGTGACGGCCGACGAAGTGCCCGATCCGCATGTGCTGCGACTGTGGCTCGACGTCGACGGCCATCGCTACCAGAACGGCACGACCGCGACGATGGTGTTCCGCGTGCCGCACCTGATCAGCTACCTGAGCCGCTTCATGAGCCTGCAGCCGGGCGACGTGATCTCGACCGGCACGCCGCCGGGTGTCGGTCTCGGGCAGAAACCGCCCGTCTATCTGCGCGCCGGGCAGGTGATCACGCTCGGCATCGACGGGCTCGGCGAGCAACGCCAGCGCACCGTGCAGGCCTGATTTCCTTTCGCGGACGATTCGTCATGCCTATCATTCGATCGATGCGCGTCCTCGACGTGCGCTTCCCGACCTCGCGCCAGCTCGACGGCTCCGATGCGATGAATCCGGACCCCGATTACTCGGCGGCCTACGTCGTGCTCGAAACCGACCGCGACGGGCTCGAAGGTCACGGGCTCACGTTCACCATCGGGCGCGGCAACGAGATATGCTGCGCGGCGATCGACGCGATGCGTCACCTCGTCGTCGGCCTCGACCTCGACTGGATTCGCGAAGACATGGGCCGCTTCTGGCGGCACGTCACGTCGGACAGCCAGTTGCGCTGGATCGGCCCCGACAAGGGCGCGATCCATCTGGCGACGGGGGCCGTCGTCAATGCGGTATGGGATCTGTGGGCGAAAGCCGAACGCAAGCCGCTGTGGCGGCTGGTGGCCGACATGAGCCCCGAGGCGCTGGTGCGTGCAATCGACTTCCGCTACCTGACCGACTGTCTGACGCCGGACGAAGCGCTCGACCTGCTGCGCCGGCAGGCGCCCGGCAAGGCCGAGCGGATCGCACTGCTCGAGCGCGACGGCTACCCGTGCTACACGACGTCGGCCGGCTGGCTCGGCTACAGCGACGACAAGCTGCGGCGACTGTGCCGCGAAGCGGTCGAAGCAGGGTTCGAGTACGTGAAGCTGAAGGTCGGCGCGAACCTGGAGGACGACATCCGCCGCGTGACGATCGCGCGCGAGGTGATCGGCCCGGACCGCAAGCTGATGATCGACGCGAATCAGGTATGGGAAGTCGACGAAGCGATCGACTGGGTGCGCGAGCTGGCGTTCGCGCGGCCGTGGTTCATCGAGGAGCCGACGAGCCCCGACGACGTCGAAGGGCATCGCAAGATCCGCAAGGCGATCGGGCCCGTGCAGGTCGCGACCGGCGAGATGTGCCAGAACCGCGTGCTGTTCAAGCAGTTCATCGCGCGCGGCGCGATCGACGTCGTGCAGATCGATGCGTGTCGGCTCGGCGGCGTGAACGAGATTCTCGCGGTGATGCTGATGGCCGCGAAATACGGGCTGCCCGTGTGCCCGCATGCGGGCGGCGTCGGGTTGTGCGAGTACGTGCAGCATCTGTCGATGATCGACTACATCTGCATTGCGGGCACGAAGGAAGGGCGCGTGACGGAGTACGTCGATCACCTGCACGAGCATTTCGTCGAACCGTGCATCGTGCGCGGCGCGGCGTACATGCCGCCGACGGCGCCCGGTTTCTCGATCGAGATGAAGCCCGAATCGCTGGAGCAGTACCGGTTCCGCGGCTGACACGCGTTGAGCGTGCCGACAACATGAACGACGGAGACGCGAAGTGGATTTGAATCTGCAACACAAGGTCGTGATCGTGACCGGCGGCGCGTCGGGCATCGGCGCCGCGATCTCGATGCGGCTGGCCGAAGAAGGCGCGATTCCGGTGGTGTTCGCGCGCCACGCGCCCGACGATGCGTTCTGGCGCGCGCTTTTGCAGAAGCAGCCGCAGGCCGCATGCATCCCGGTCGAATTGCAGGACGATGGGCAGTGCCGCGAAGCGGTTGCGGAAACCATCGCGCGTTTTGGCCGCATCGACGGCCTGGTCAACAACGCGGGTGTCAACGATAGCATCGGGCTCGATGCCGGTCGCGATGCGTTCGTTGCGTCGCTCGAACGCAACCTGATCCACTACTACGTGATGGCGCATTACTGCGTGCCGCACCTGAAGGCGACGCGCGGCGCGATCGTCAACCTGTCGTCGAAGACGGCCGTGACCGGGCAGGGCAACACGAGCGGCTATTGCGCATCGAAGGGCGCACAGCTCGCATTGACACGCGAATGGGCGGTCGCGTTGCGCGACGAAGGCGTGCGCGTGAACGCGGTGATTCCGGCCGAGGTGATGACGCCGCTGTACCGGAACTGGCTCGCCGGCTTCGACGACCCCGACGCGAAGCTGGCCGGCATCGCGGGCAAGGTGCCGCTCGGCAAGCGCTTCACGACGGCCGACGAAATTGCCGATACGGCCGTATTCCTGTTGTCGGAGCGCGCATCGCACACGACGGGCCAGTGGCTGTTCGTCGACGGCGGCTATACGCATCTCGACCGTGCGATCAGCTAGGGGCCGCGATCCATGCAACCCGACCTGACTTCGAACGCCGCGCCGCCGTTGATCGCATTGACCGGTATCGGCAAGCGCTTCCCGGGCGTGCAGGCGCTCGACGATTGTCGTTTCGACCTGCGTGCCGGTGAAGTGCATGCGCTGATGGGCGAGAACGGCGCCGGCAAGTCGACGCTGATGAAGATTCTCGCGGGCGTCTACCAGCGCGACGACGGCGAGATCCGGATGGACGGCCGTGCGGTGGAGATCGCCGATCCGCGCGCCGCGCAGGCGCTCGGAATCGGCATCATCCATCAGGAACTGAACCTGATGAACCACCTGAGCGTCGCGCAGAACATCTTCATCGGTCGCGAGCCGCGCGGCCGCTTCGGCGTGTTCGTCGACGAAGCGGCACTCAATCGCGACGCGGCCGCGATCTTCGCGCGGATGCGGCTCGATCTCGACCCGCGCACACCGGTCGGACAGCTCACGGTGGCGAAGCAGCAGATGGTCGAGATCGCGAAGGCGCTGTCGTTCGACTCGCGCGTACTGATCATGGACGAACCGACCGCCGCGCTCAACAACGCGGAAATCGCCGAGCTGTTCCGCATCATCGGCGACCTGCGCGCGCATGGTGTCGGCATCGTCTACATCTCGCACAAGATGGACGAGCTGCGCCAGATCGCCGATCGCGTGACCGTGATGCGCGACGGCAAGTATGTGGCGACCGTGCCGATGGCGGACACGTCGATGGACACGATCATCGCGATGATGGTCGGCCGCCAGCTCGCCACCGAATTCCGCACGCCGCCCGATACGTCCGCGAACGACGTCGCGCTCGAAGTGCGCGGGCTGTCGCGCGGCCGCGCGATTCGCGATGTCGGCTTCACGCTGCGGCGCGGCGAGATCCTCGGCTTCGCCGGGTTGATGGGCGCAGGCCGCACCGAAGTCGCGCGCGCGGTGTTCGGCGCGGACCCGGTCGACGCAGGCGAGATCCGTGTGCACGGCAAGACCGTGACGATCCGCACGCCGGCCGACGCGGTAAAGCATGGCATCGGCTACCTGTCCGAGGATCGCAAGCACTTCGGGCTCGCGGTCGGGATGGACGTGCAGAACAACATCGCGCTGTCGAGCCTGCGCCGCTTCGTGCGCCGCGGTGTGTTTCTCGATGCGCGTGCGCTGCGCGACACCGCACAGGCGTACGTGCGGCAGCTCGCGATCCGCACGCCGTCGGTCGCACAGCCGGCGCGGCTGCTGTCGGGCGGCAACCAGCAGAAGATCGTGATCGCGAAGTGGCTGCTGCGCGACTGCGACATCCTGTTCTTCGACGAGCCGACGCGCGGCATCGACGTCGGCGCGAAAAGCGAGATCTACAAGCTGCTCGACGCGCTCGCCGCCGACGGCAAGGCGATCGTGATGATCTCGTCGGAGTTGCCCGAAGTGCTGCGCATGAGCCACCGGATTCTCGTGATGTGCGAAGGGCGCGTGACCGGCGAATTGCGCGCGGCCGACGCCACGCAGGAAAAGATCATGCAGCTCGCGACGCAGCGCGAGTCGACCGTATTGTCCTGATTCAATCCCTACGATCATGTCCAACGATACGCATCCCGTTCCGCCTCTCGCGCCCGGCGACACGCCGGCCGCGGCAGCGAGCCTGAAAGCCCGCTTCTTCAACCCGGCCGCGCGCCAGAAGCTGCTCGCGTTCGCGAGCCTCGTGCTGCTGATCGTGTTCTTCAGCATCGCGTCGCCGAACTTCCTCGAAGTCGACAACCTCGTCGCGATCCTGCAGGCCACTGCGGTGAACGGCGTGCTGGCCGTCGCCTGTACCTACGTGATCATCACGTCGGGCATCGACCTGTCGGTCGGCACGCTGATGACGTTCTGCGCGGTGATGGCCGGCGTCGTGCTGACGAACTGGGGCATGCCGCTGCCGCTCGGGATCCTGGCGGCGCTGTTCTTCGGCGCGCTGTCGGGCTGCGTGTCGGGCTTCGTGATCGCGAAGATGAAGGTGCCGCCGTTCATCGCGACGCTCGGCATGATGATGCTGCTCAAGGGGTTGTCGCTCGTGATCTCGGGCACGCGGCCGATCTACTTCAACGACACGCCGGGCTTCACGTCGATCGCGCAGGATTCGCTGATCGGCAACCTGATTCCCGCGCTGCCGATTCCGAACGCGGTGCTGATCCTGTTCCTCGTCGCGATCGGCGCGTCGATCGTGCTGAACCGGACGATCTTCGGCCGCTACACGTTTGCGCTCGGCAGCAACGAGGAAGCGCTGCGGCTGTCGGGCGTGAACGTCGACGCGTGGAAGATCGCGGTCTACACGTTCAGCGGCGCGGTGTGCGGGATCGCGGGGCTGCTGATCGCGTCGCGGCTGAATTCCGCGCAGCCCGCGCTCGGTCAGGGCTACGAGCTCGATGCGATCGCGGCCGTCGTGATTGGCGGCACGTCGCTGTCGGGCGGCGCGGGCAGCATCGTCGGCACGATCATCGGCGCGTTCATCATGAGCGTGCTGACGAACGGCCTGCGCATCATGTCGGTCGCGCAGGAATGGCAGACGGTCGTGACGGGCGTGATCATCATCCTCGCCGTCTACGTCGACATCCTGCGCCGGCGCCGCCGCTGACGCACGCATTCACGCAGGCATGTGCTTCATCGCCGGTTCCGGCCGGCGTCCCAGTCGTTCCAGTCGGTTGAGTCGATACGAAAAAAGGAGACGCGAAGTGATCAGGAGCAAGGTGTTGAACGCGATCGTCGGGCTGACGTTCGCCGTCGGCGTCACGGCCGGCGCGCAGGCGCAGGAAACCTACATCCCGCTGATCTCGAAGGGCTTCCAGCATCAGTTCTGGCAGGCCGTGAAAGCGGGCGCGATGCAGGCCGCGAAGGACTACAAGGTGAAGGTGACGTTCGAAGGGCCCGAAACCGAGGCGATGGTCGACAAGCAGATCGACATGCTGTCGGCCGCGATCGCGAAGAAGCCGGCCGCGCTCGGCTTCGCGGCGCTCGACAGCAAGGCCGCGCTGCCGCTGCTGAAGAAGGCGCAGGCCGAGAAGATCCCGGTGATCGCGTTCGACTCGGGCGTGGACAGCGACATCCCGGTGACGACGGCTGCGACCAACAACAAGGCCGCCGCGTCGCTCGCCGCCGACAAGCTCGCCGCGCTGATCGGCGACGAAGGCGAGGTGGCCGTGGTCGCGCACGACCAGACGAGCCGCACCGGCATCGACCGCCGCGACGGCTTCCTCGAACGGATGAAGTCGGCGCACCCGAAGGTGCAGGTCGTGACCGTGCAGTACGGCGAAGGCGACCAGCTGAAGTCGACCGAAGTGACGAAGTCGATCCTGCAGGCGTATCCGAAGCTCAAGGGGCTGTTCGGCACCAACGAAGGCTCGGCGATCGGCGTGGTCAACGGCGTGCGCGAGATGAAGCGCAAGGTCGTGATCGTCGGTTACGATTCCGGCAAGCAGCAGAAGGACGCGATCCGCAGCGGGCTGATGGCCGGCGCGATCACGCAGAACCCGATCGGGATCGGCTACAAGACGGTCGAGGCAGCCGTGAAGGCGATCAAGGGCGAGAAGCTGCCGAAGGTCATCGATACCGGCTTCTATTGGTACGACAAGACCAATATCGACGATCCGAAGATCGCGGCGGTGTTGTACGACTGAACGTTGCGTCGAGCGGCGGCGGCATGCGCCGCCGTCGTGGCGACCGGACACGAGGGCATCATGGGCGCAGTGCGTATCGATTCCCATCAGCACTTCTGGCGCTATCGCGCCGCCGACTATCCGTGGATCGGCGCCGGGATGGGGGTGCTTGCGCTCGACTACCTGCCCGACGCGCTGTGGCCGCTGATGCATGCGCAGGCGATCGGCGCGTCGATCGCGGTGCAGGCGCGCGCCGGGCGCGACGAGACGGCGTTCCTGCTCGATCTCGCACGCGACGATGCGCGCATCGCGGCGGTGGTCGGCTGGGAGGATCTCGCCGCGCCGCAGCTCGCCGATCGCGTTGCCGAATGGCGCAGCCCGAAGCTGCGCGGCTTCCGTCACCAGGTGCAGGACGAAGCCGATGCAGGCGCGTTCGTCGCGGAGCCGGATTTCAATCGCGGCATCGCGTGGCTGCAGGCGAACGGGTACGTGTACGACGTGCTCGCGTTCGAGCACCAGTTGCGGGACATGTGGACATTTTGTGCGCGGCACGACGCGCACTGGCTCGTGCTCGATCACGTCGGCAAGCCGGCACTCGCCGACTTCGAGCGCGACGACACGGCGCTGGCGCGCTGGCGCGCCGCGTTGCGTGAGCTGGGCGCGCTGCCGCATGTCGCGTGCAAGCTGTCGGGGCTCGTGACCGAGGTCGACTGGAAGCGCGGCCTGCGCGGGAAGGACGTCCGCCATATCGAGCAGTGTCTCGACGCGGCGCTCAACGCGTTCGGCCCGCAGCGGCTGATGTTCGGGTCGGACTGGCCCGTGTGCCTGCTGGCCGCGTCGTATGACGAAGTCGCGTCGATCATCGAGCGCTGGGCCGAGTCGCGGCTGTCGGCGGCCGAGCGCAACGCGCTGTGGGGCGGCACGGCCGCGCGTTGCTATGCGGTGCCGGGCGCGGGGACGCGCGGCATATAAAATAGGCGCGAACGGTCTGTTCGATTCGTCAGACCGTCCGGAACGAAACCGATCACCTGCATCAACGTATGTCCATCCAGCCGATTCAGAACCGCCGTCTCTACCAGCAGATCGCCGACAAGCTCAGTGCGATGATCGAGTCCGGCGATTTTCCGCCGGGCAGCTATCTGCCGCCCGAGCGCGAACTGGCCGAACAGTTCGGCGTGTCGCGCACCTCGGTGCGCGAGGCGCTGATCGCACTCGAAGTAAGCGGGCTCGTGAGCGTGCGCGTCGGCGACGGCGTGAAGGTGCGCCACCCTGAAGCCGCTACCGCACCCGAACCCGATACGAAAGCCGCGCCGTTCACGATCATCGAGATCGATCCCGAGCTCGGCATCGCACTCGACCTCGATACCGAAATCCCGCCTTTCGCACTGCTGCAGGCGCGCCGGCTGATCGAGCCGGAAGCCGCGTCGCTGGCCGCGAAGCACGGCTCGGACGAGCAGATCGAAGGGATTCACGAGGCGTTCCTGCGCAACCAGGAAGACAACCGCAGCGGCTCGCTCACGCATCCGGGCGACCGGCTGTTTCATATCCGCATCGCGGAGGCGAGCGACAACGCCGCGTATGCGCTGATGATCAAGCAGCTGCTCGCGCACAAGTACGACCTGATGTTCCAGCGGCTGCAGTCGCTGTACATGCCGAACGACATGCCGCATCGGTCGGAACTGGAGCACCGCGCGATCCTCGATGCGATCCGCGCACGCGACCCGGACGCCGCGCGCCGCGCGATGGCCGAGCATCTCGACGAAGTGATCCGCATCTTCGGCCGCGCGCTCGACTGAGCGCGCGTCGAAGCGTGGCCTGTTGCCGGGTCAGAAGCGATCCGCGCGATACGGCGCCGGATCGGTGAACGGCGCTTCGCCGGTCATCATCTCGGCCAGCAGGCGGCCCGTGACGGGGCCGAGCGTCAGGCCGTGATGGTTGTGCCCGAACGAGAACCACAGGCCGCGATGCGCGGGCGCGGGGCCGATCACCGGGCGCATGTCGGGCGTGCACGGCCGGAAGCCGAGCCACGGTTGCGGGTCGAGCCGTTCGCCGAAACCGAACACGGGCCGTGCGACGCGTTCCGCGCGTTCGAGCTGCACGCCGGTGGGCGGCAGGCCGCGCCGCGCGATCTCGACGCCGGTCGTCAGCCGCAGCCCGCGCTTCATCGGTGCGATCACGTAACCGTATTCGCGATCGACGATCGGCGCCGACGGTACGCCGCGCGCGGACGGCGCGTAGTGCATGTGATAGCCGCGCTTCTCGCGCAGCGGGATCTTGTAGCCGAACTTGCCGAACACCGTGTCGGACCACGGGCCGAGCGCGACGACCACGGCCGGTGCGGCGGCCATGCCGTCCTGCGTGCTGACCTGCCAGCCCGGCGACAGCGCGTCGAGGCTCGCGGCGTCGCCCGTCAACAGCGTGCCGCCGCCTTGCACGAAGAGGTGCGCGTACGCTTTGACGAGTTCGGACGGGTCGACGACGCTTTTCGGGTCGAGCCAGTGCAGCGCGCCGCAGAAGCCGGGCGCGAGGCTCGGTTCGTGCGCGGCCAGCGCGGCCGCATCGAGCGGCGTGATGCCGAGACCGTGGCGGCGCGCGGTGAGTCCGGCTTCGGCTACGCCGCGTTCAAATGCGGCCGGCGTGCGGAACGCTTCCAGCCAGCCGTTCGCGCGGATGAGTTCGCCGGCGCCGGCCCGCGCGATCAGCGCGTCGTGCTCGACGATGCAGCGCTCGATCAGCGGCAGCATGTCGCGCGACGCTGCCGCGTGACGCAGCGGCGCCGACTCCCACCAGAAACGTGCAAGCCAGGGCGCGAAGGCGGGCAGCGACGCGCTGTGCCAGTAGAGATCGGTCGAGCGGTTCAGCGCATAACGCATCAGCGTGAACGGGCTGCGCGGGAACGGGTACGGTTCGACCGACGAGCGCTCGATCAGCCCCGCGTTGCCGAAGCTCGTGCCTTCGCCGGGCGCGCCGCGATCGACGAGGGCGACCTTGCGGCCGCGATCCTGCAGGTGGAGTGCCGCGGAGACGCCGACGATGCCTGCGCCGAGAACGATGACGTCGAAATCCATCGATGGTGAGTGACGGTTAGCGGCGCGCGCCCGCGAGGAGGCGTTTGCACCCGGGTTGGAGAGCGTTCTTCGAACTGCAAGCATACTCGCGGCGGCGTAGCGCACCAAGAGGACGCGTGCGGCCTGCGCATGGCAGGTGGCCCACGCGCGACGATTCGCGATCGTCGCGACGACGCGGGCAGTAGAATGCGCGGGTTCCGGCCTTCGAGGGTGACACGCGATGATCGAGTTGACCGCAGCGGGGTATGCGGTGGAATTGAAGCGCTTGCGGGCGACCGGCAGCGTCTGGCTCGAGGCGGACGAGATCCCGGCCGATGTCGACGTGCCGGCTGCATGGCGCGCGTTGCTCGCCACGCCGGACGACATGCGGGCGGATACGCTCGTGCAGATGTGGGCCGGTGTCACCGATCGATTGCCGGCCGTCGCGCAGTTCTTTCGCGACAAGCTCGCGCGTCCGGCCGTGTTCCGCCGCGACGGCGGCGACGTCGTGCTGCTGTATCCGTACACGGTCGAGCACGACGACCTGAATTTCTTCATCGGCCGCGCGCCGTTGGGCGAGCGGGGGCCGGATGATGAATTCCCCGGGACCGCACTGCCTGAAGCGCTGCGGCGTTTCCATCGATCCGTGCACGACGGCTGGACGTTCTTTCCGGCGAATTCGATGGGGCCGTTGCCGCTCGCCGATCAGGTCGTGCTGGCGGACAAGCTCGACCTGTCACCCACCGAGACACGCAAGCTCGGCGTGAATCCGGATCTCGTGCGGGCCGTGTTTCATAACGGCGGCGGCGATTGGCTGTGCGTCGATTCGAGTGACGGGGCGGGCAGTTGCAATCCGGCAGGGCGGTTGTGGTGGCACGAGCGCCCGACCGAACTCGAGCCCGTGGATTGCTGGGCCGTGATGAACGCGTGGTTCGAGATTTTCGTCGACGAAGCCGACAAGCGATGATCCGACACGCCCGGCGCCTGCCGCGCGTACGGGCCATCCACCGCATCGTCAATTCATCGCGAACAGCTTCCCCCATCGCGCCAGCACGCGCGTATCGACCCCCGCCATCCTCAGCGCTTTCCACACGACGGTCGACACCGTGTCGTAGGCCGCGATTCCGGTCGACTGCTCGAACGGTCCGGCCAGATGGGCGGCATGCAGGTTCGTGCAGAACGTCGTCACCGCATCCGGCCGCGCCCGCGCAGCCTGGCGCATCAACGCGGCAAGCTGCGTATCGGGCACCTCCGCGAAGCTGGCGTTGTCGCGCAACCCGAGATGCTGCTCGCCCACGCAATCGATGCCGAGTTGCGCATACTGGCGCACGATTCGCTGCTGCACGTCGGCGAGATACGGCGTGACGAGGCCCAGCCGCCGCACGCCGGTGCGCTCGAGCAACTCGTTCAACGCGAGCACGGACGTCGTCGCCGGAATGCCGGTGGCCTTCTCGATGCCGCGGCACAGCGCGGCGTCGCGTTCGAAGCCGAGCCAGCCGGCCGACGTGCCGCTCCAGCCGATCACGTCGACCCGCGCATCGGCGAGCTGCCGCGCCGCGACCAGAATGCGCGCCGCATCGAACTGGTCGAGCGCGGCTTCGGTGAGCGCAATCTGGGTCACGGTGAAGCGCGCGAAATGCACGCTGACGTTTGGCAGCCCGGCGACGATCGCGGTCGTCAACGGTTCGAGCGCGGTGTTCGACGACGGCGTCAGGATGCCGATGCGGATGCGCGGATTCATCGCAGGGCGTCCGTTCAATCGAGCAACTGCTGCACCGCGTCGACGGCAGCACGGCGCAGCGCAGCCAGGTCGAGGCCCGGAATCTCGCCGTTGTCCACCACGACGCGGCCGTTCACGATGTTGTATTTCACCGGCGCGGGCTCGCCGGCCGTCACTGGCGCGATCGCGTAGTCGTGGAAGCCGTTGAAGCGCGGCCCGCTCACGTCGTACAGCACCAGATCGGCGGCCTGGCCGGCTTCGAGCGTGCCGACCGCGTTCAGCCCGAGCACGCGCGCGCCGCCTTGCGTGCCCCAGTGCAGCACGTCCTCGGCGGTGGTGGCCGTCGCGCCGTGCGCCGCGCGATGCACGAGCCATGCGAAATTCGCTTCGTGCGTCATGCTGCCGGATTCATTCGACGCGACGCCGTCGACACCGAGCGACACGGGCACGCCGGCCGTCGCCATGCGCGGCGCAGGCGCGATGCCGCTGCCGAGCCGCGCATTGCTGACGGGGCAGTGCGAGCAACCCGTGCCCGTTTCGGCGAGCATCGCGATTTCGTTCGCTTCGAGGTGAACGAGGTGCGCGAACCACACGTCGGGGCCGAGCCATTCGTGTTCCGCGACGAATTCGACGGGCAGCTTGCCGTAGCGCTCGCGGCAGAAATCGACGTAGCGCGTCGTCTCCGACAGATGCGAATGCAGCCGCAGGCCCATCCCGCGCGCCGCACGCGCGACCTCGGGCAGCAGGTCGGGCGGCAGCGAGAAGGTCGGCGTCGTCGGCGCGACGACCACGCGGCGCATCGATGCCGTGCCCGCGTCGTGATAGCGCGCCTTCAGCCGCTCGATGTCGGCGAGCATCTGGTCGAGCGTCTCGGGTTGCAGCGCGGTGCCGGCGAAGCCCGGATGATCGCCGGCCGCCTGCAACGCGCCGCCGCGACACAGCACGAAGCGCATCCCGAAGCTGGCCGCCTCGTCGAACAGCAGGTCGCCGGTCTCGGTCGTGCCGCCCGCGTGATACAGGTAGTGGTGATCGGCGCAGGTCGTCACGCCCGACAGCAACAACTCCGCGAAGCCGAGCCGCGCGGCGATGCGCGCGAGTGCCGGCGTGAAGCGTGCGACGCGCGGATACGGCACCGCCGCGAGCCATTCCTGCAGGCCCGCGTTGATCCCCGCCGGCACGGCTTTCAGCAGGTTCTGGAACAGGTGGTGATGCGTGTTGACCCAGCCCGGGTAGACGACGCAGTCGGTCGCGTCGATCACGCGTTCGCCGGGCAGCGGCGCGAGGCCGGGCGCGAGCGTGTCAA
>NZ_JAAGPG010000146.1:0-17743 GCF_017104665.1 Burkholderia sp. Se-20378
TCGACGCACGGCTCAGGCGCCGCTCGCCCCTGCCCGGCGCCTGATCTGACGGCTCGGTCTCCTCCCGGAGCCAGGTCAGACAGGCTCCGGGCGATCCCCATAGGCACGCCACGCCTGCCCCTGCCGATCATTTGGAGAACTGCCATGAAACAACGCCTTTACCAGTTGACTGAACTCGACGTTGCTCGCCTCGAGAAGCACGCCGAACACAACCCGCGCTTCCAGACGATGCTCGATACGCTTCTTGAGCGCGCCGACATCGTCCAGCCCGACGCCATCAAGGCGAACGTCGTCACGATGAACTCGCAGATCACGCTGCTCGACGAAGCGACCCAGGAACAAGCCACCTGGACGATTGTTTACCCGGACGCCGCCAATCTCGAGCTCGGCCGCCTGAACGTCTTCTCGCCCGTCGGCATGGCCCTGCTGGGCACCCAGCGCGGCCAGATGGTCAAGGTGATGCAGCCGAGCGGCACCGAAAAGCTGATGAAGGTCGCCGCGATCGTGTTCCAGCCGGAAGCCAACGGCGAATACACGCGCTGAGCCACTGCCGCCGGCATCGCGCCGCAGCGGCACACAACGAGAAAAGCGAGGCACAGGCCTCGCTTTTTTACGTCCGGACGACGCGAATCGACGACATCACATTCCGCAGATGAAAAAAAAGGCGCCCGAAGGCGCCTTTTTCGATGCTGCGAAGCGGGTTACCCCGCCGTCACGCTTAGAAGCGGTGACGCAGACCAACCGTTGCTGCGGTTTGGTTGATCGACGAGCTCGGCAGGTTGTCGCTGAAGTTGCTGCCGTTGTAGATCGATGCGCCAATGCCGTTCTTCGCTGCACGCTGGTACACAGCTTGTGCGTAGACGTCCGTGCGCTTCGACAGTGCGTAGTCAGCTTGCAGACCGAACTGGTTCCAGTGCGTGCTGCCGTTGTTGATCTTCGCGTTCGTGTACGTGTAAGCAGCACCCAGGCCGAGAGCCGGCGTCAGGTTGTACTTTGCGTTGATTTCGTAGTTGTCGGTGCGCAGCGTGCTCAGACCAACTGCGTTGTTGTCCAGACGTGCTTGCGTCCATGCAGCGCCGACTTGTGCCGGGCCGAATGCGTAACCAGCAGCAGCACCGTACGTGCGGACGCGGCCTTGGCTAGCGATGCCACCGATCGCCGACGACGTTGCGCCGTTTGCGTTCGTGCCGTCACCCAGGTTCGCTTGCGAGTACGCAGCAGCCAGCTTCAGACCTTGGAACTGGTATGCAGCGCCCGCGCTGTATGCACGGTTGTTGCCGAAGTTCGTGTTGTTCGAGAACGAGTACGTACCGCCGAATTGCAGGCCAGCGTAGTTCGCGCTCGTGAACTTGATCGTGTTGTTCTGAGCGACATCACCGTTCGTGCTCAGACGGTCGAGGTTCAGCGGGTGCGCGAAGTACGTGCCGCCCCACGAGCCCGTTGCCGTCAGCGGCGCCAGGTAGTCTTGCGTTGCGTCATACTGCTTACCCAGCGTGACCGTGCCGTACTGGCTCGACAGGCCGACGAAAGCTTGGCGGTTGAACATGCCGTTGCTGTTCGCGAACTTGCCGTTACCGATGTTGAAGCCGCTTTCCAACGTGAAGATTGCCTTCAGGCCGCCACCCAGGTCTTCCGAGCCACGCAGGCCGAAACGGCTCTGGTCGATGCCCGAACCCATCGCAAAACGCGACTTGCCAGCTTGGCCGACTGCCGGCTGGACGTTGCTCGTGTAGGTGATGCCTGCGTCCAGCACGCCGTACAGCGTGACGCTGCTTTGCGCGTGAGCGACGGTAGCAAACGATGCTGCAGCTGCTGCAACGATCAGAGTCTTGTTCATTCGTGGAGCTCCCTTCTAAAAAGAGGCAGGTCTCGCGACCTTGTTCATAAACGGTCTGCAACCGCCCGGGAGCGCCATCGATCCTGCTGGCCGCGCCCGGATAGTTGCCCGTTTGGGAACCGTGAGTTTAGGGGTGTACCCTAGGGGAGCGATCCGCAAATAAAGAAATAAGCTTTTCCAGAACTAGAAATAATAGAAATGGGGCCGCGTTATAAGTATTTGTTTTGACGTTTGTTTTTGACTTCTTGACGGGGGCATTTTGGAGGCTTTCATCGCACCATTCTTTCATGTCATCGTCTTGACGGTTGCATAGAAACAACAAACGGATTCAGCGCGACACCCCCAAATCGGCAAATTTTACCCAATTTGGTCTCGAATTTCAGGCTCCGGGCCCCGGGAGCGCATCCGTCAGCCAGTCAACAGGGCTCGACATTCGTTCAGCGGGTCGCACCCACCCGTCAGCCACATATATAGAAAGGCCGGCCGCCACCGGCCGACGGCTTTCCCGCCCGCCGTGACAGACGGTAACAGCCTTAACCGCTCGCGTAACCCGGCCGGCCGACTGGCAGGCTAATGTAAGGCAGCCTCGAATACAGAACAGGACACGCCATGAATCGACGCTCGTTGTTACGCGCCATCGGATTGACCGCCGCCTTCGTCGGCACCGGCGGCTGGCTCCGCGCCGCCTCGGCCCAGCCCGCGCCGCCCGTGTACCGACCGTCCGGCCCGAATCGCGTGCCCGGCGGCCCGCCCTATCCCGACCGCCCGGGCTTCGCACCGCCGGCCGCCCGGTATGACCGCCGCCCGCCGCCGCCACGGCCCCACGGCTATATATGGACGGACGGCTACTGGCGCTGGCAGCGTGGCCGCTATATATGGGTGTCCGGCCGCTGGGTCGCACGGCGCCCCGGGCGTCGGTGGGTGCCCGGCTACTGGCGCCGCCAGGGACAGGTGTGGATCTACGTCGACGGTACGTGGCGATAGGCAGCCACCCGGCGCCCGGCCGGTGGCAAGACCGGGGCCGGGCGGCGCGAGCGAACCCGTGCCGTTCGGCTCCGACATCATGATGCCCGGCAGGCGCCCCAACGATTCCTGCCCCACCCCGCCCCGATGCCGGCGCGCAAGCCGGGGGCGAGGCTTCCGGTCACGCAACCTCGACCATCGACCTGCTCGCCGATCCATGGCGCACCATCCCGCCTCGACCGGATCCTGACGCACCTGTCATGCACGATGCGGCGGAGGATCACCACTTCGGTCGCCACGGAGCATGCTCCGTAAACAGGGCATCGCCAGCGCACTACCGCCTTCGGGATGAACGGAACGCATCGAAGTATCGGTGCCCCACCTCGGCAATATCTTCGGATAACGAAATAATTTGATGGCGACACACATGCGCTTGTGCCATGTCTTGTCGCATCACACCCGATCCTCGGCACAACGCCCATCGACAAGACGGCGCAAGCGCCCCGCTCAGCGCCCGCCGCCCTCCAGCTCCCGTGCACGACGTCGCGCGACGCAGATCGCGCGATGATGTTCGTCGGCCCACCGGATCATCGCCTGCATCGGCGTCAGGAACGAACGCCCGAGATCGGTCAGCGCATATTCGACACGCGGCGGCACTTCCGCGAACAGCGTGCGACTGACGAAGCCGTCCTGCTCGAGCCGCTTGAGCGTACGCGACAGCATCTGGTTCGACACGTCGCCGATCGTCCGGCCGAGTTCGTTGAAACGCATCGTCCCGCCGGACAGCGTCTCGAGCACGAGCAGGCTCCACTGGTCGCCGATGCGGTCGAGCACATCGCGAATCGGGCATGGCTGATCGAGTTCGACGGGTTCATCGGCAGGCGGGAACGGCATGACTGGATTCTCTTTCATGGGCAACGCATGGTCAGCGCGGTGTGACCTGTTCACACCGCGCTGACTTCTTGTGACGGGTTCGCGGCAACTGTACCATTCGATCGACCCGACAGCCGCGCGGATTCGCCAGTTCAACGAAGCATGACGACGGCGCGCGGCCTCGCCTGGCCGGTATCGCGACGATTCGGGCTGGGCGATGAATCCCTCGCGTCGACATGGCTCGCGTATCCGCAACCATGCGCCGTCTCCAGCCGATCGCTGCGGCAGGCTCGCCCCGCCGTCGCGCATCGCGCACCCACCCACGCTTCGTCAGACAAGGAACCCGCAAGATGTCATCGCTCCGCTCCCCCGTTCGCGCCGTTGCCGCGCTCGTCCTGCTGGCCGCGTCGACGGCCGCGCTGGCCACCGGCCCGGCCGCGCGCGACCTCGCCGCCGAGGAAGCCAACCGCCAGCTCGTGCTGACGTTCTACGACCGCTTCTTCAACAAGCACGAAGCCGTCGAGGCCGCCGCCGTCGTCGCGGACGACTACAAGCAGCACAACCCGCACGTACCCGACGGCAAGAAGCCGTTCGTGTCGTACTTCGTCGGCGCGTTCCAGAAGAACCCGGCATCGCGCGCGCGCATCGTACGCAGCGCAACCGACGGCGACCTCGTCTACCTGCACGTGCATGCGACCGAGCGCCCGGGCGACCGCGGCGAAGCGGTCGTCGACATCTTCCGCGTGAAGGACGGCAAGATCGTCGAACACTGGGACGTGATCCAGCCGGTACCGGAAAAGTCCGCGAACGCGAACACGATGTTCTGACGCGCGGGGCCGGCACATGGTGTGCAACGATGCGCACCACCCGTCGGCGGACGATCGGCCGCCCGCGGGGCAAGCGCGCATGCCCCGCGCCGGCGAAGTCCCCTACAATCGAGCTTCGCCGCCGCGCCGGCCTCCGTCCCGCCTGACCGCACCGCCAGCCGCTGCACCGCCGGCGCGCCGTCGTACGCGATGCACGGCCGGCACGGGCGGCCGTTCGCGCAGACGGTGTCAACGATGAGCCCCGCCCATATTTCCCTGAACAACGCCGGCGACCTGGTCGCCAGCCTCGGCAGTCCGCAGTTTCCCGCCCGGCTCTGGGCGTGGCTGCGCGAAACCGTCGACCCGCAGTCCCACTACAGTGTCGCGACGCGCTACCGCCGCGATGCGCCGTCGCAGTCGGTCGACAGCGTCGACGTGCTGTTCTTCGCGGGCGGCGACGATCCCGACGGCACGCGCCACGCGCTCGATCTGTATACACAGGGCGACTGGCGCACCGACACGCTGCTCCCGCATATCGAGCGCGCCACCGATTCGCAGCTCGTCTTCTCGTGCAACGAGGACATCGATACGGCAACCGAATACGGCCGCCAGTTCGCGCTCGGCGAACTCGGTGAAGACTGCACGCTGATCGGCAGCGAGCGCGACTATGTCTATGCGTTCTCGCTGTTCCGCCGGCGCGGCCAGCCGTCCTATACGCTGGCCGAGCTGGCGCTGCTGCGGCAGCTCGGCGATTTCGTGCTGCCGCTCCTGATCCAGCATGCGCGGCTCGCCCGCCTGACGCCACGCTCGGACGACGGCGCGCTGCTGCAGCGCTTCGAACAGCGCCTGTCGGCCAGCGGCGCGGCGCTGTCGCAGCGCGAACGGCTCGTGTGCCGCGCGGTGCTGCAAGGCCAGCCGGTCCCGCAGATCGCCGACACCCTCGCGCTCAAGGCCAGCAGCGTGCGCACCTATCTCGGGCGCGCACTCGCGAAGCTCGGCGTGGCGAACCGGGCCGGACTGTTCGCATGGTGCGTGACCGAAGAGGAACCGCCGGAGGATCGCGGTCAATAGGCAGCACCTTCACGTCGCAGCAATCCCGCCCACCGCCGTTGCCTTTGTCGCGCGTTGTCCTCAAAACGATGACAGACAGCCGGCCGCCCCGCTCCTAGTATCTGACTCACCCGACGACAGGAACGCGTCGGATATCACGGAGACACGGAATGCCGAATACCGGAGGGACGCCGGCCCGCATGGCCGCGCGCGCGTCGCCCATCGCTCTGCCGATCCAGGCCTGGCGGCGCGATCGGCATGACGCTCCGGCGGCAGCCGGCCTTCACCACGACGCATCGCCGCACCTGCCGCGCAACACCGGCACCTAGTCGCCCCGCATCTCATTCCAACCCGACCGGGTTCACGCGACCGGACGAGCCACACGGCCCGCCCGCGGGACACGTGCGCCCGTCGAACATCCCCCCATCCGGAGGAGACACATGCAACACGCCGACACCGTCTATCTGAACGGCCTGCTTTACACGGGCGACGCGCAGCGCCGCTTCGCGCAGGCGCTGGCCACCAAGGACGGCAAGATCGTCGCCGTCGGCCGCGACGACGACATCCGCCAACTGGCCGGCCCCGCGACGCGCATCGTCGACCTGGCCGGCAGGCTGATGCTGCCGGGCCTCATCGACGGCCACGTGCACCCGCTCGAAGGCCACCAGATCCTCGGCGACTTCGACCTGTCCGGCATCAACGATCCCGACACGATCCTGCAGCGCATCCGCGCATGCGCCGATGCGACGCCGAACGAACCGTGGGTCTATCTCGGCGGCGCCAACCTGGCCGCATTCGGCGCGTATCCGACCCGCGAGCTGCTCGACCGGATCGTGCCCGACCGGCCGCTGCTCGTGGTCGGCTTCGACGTGCACAGCGGCTGCCTCAACACGAAAGGCCTCGAGGCGGCCGGCATCCACGCCGACACGCCCGACCCGGCCGGCGGCGTGTACGAACGCGATGCGTCCGGCGCGCCGAATGGCGTCGTGCACGAAGCGGCGTTCTACCGGGTGTGCCCGATCATTCCGCAACTGAGCCCCGCTGGCTACCCGAAGTCGCTCGCGAAAGCACACGCGATGGCGCACGGGTACGGCATCACCGGCTGGTTCGACGCGCGCGTCGAGGAGGCCGAACTCAAGGCTTACGCCGACGCGCAGCGCGCGGGCACGCTGAAGGTGTACATGAGCGCGGGCCTCTATGCGAACCCGCGCCGCGATCCGCGCGAGCAGATCGAGCGCTTTGCGAGATGGCGTCGCGAGTACGAATGCGACAACCTGCGCCTGCATACGGTGAAGATCTTCGTCGACGGCGTGCCCGAATCGAAAACCGCCGCGCTGCTCGAGCCGTACGCCGGCACCGACGACTGCGGCCTCGCACTGTGGAGCCAGGACGCGCTGAACGAGATCTGCCTGCTCGCCGATACGGCCGGCTTCGACCTGCACTTCCACACGCTCGCCGACCGCGCGGTGCGCATGACGCTCGACGCGCTCGAATACGTCCAGATCCGCAACGGCATGCGCGACCGGCGCGCGCAGCTCGCGCACCTGCAGATCGTCGATCCGGCCGACATGAGCCGCTTCAACCGGCTCGGCGCGATCGCCAGCGTGCAGACGCTGTGGACGGCCGCGCGCGAGGAACAGCAGCAGCTCTATCGCGACCTGCTCGGCGCGGAACGCACCGCACGCAACTATCCATTCCGCAGCCTGCGCAACGCGGGCGCGATGCTCGCGGCCGGCTCCGACTGGTCGGTCAGCACGATGGACCCGATGCAGATCATCCAGACGGGCGTCACGCACCTGCTGATCGACCAGCCGGACAGCCCGCCGTGGAATCCGCACGAACGACTCGACCTGCTCACGATGCTCGAGGCCTATACGGTGAACACCGCGTATGCGTTGCGCTTCGACGACTGCACGGGTTCGCTCGAAGCGGGCAAGGACGCGAGCTTCACGATCCTCGACCGCAATCCGTTCGCGCATCCGGTCGAGACGTTCGCGCAAACCCGCGCGATCGAGACGTGCTTCCGCGGCGAAGTCGTGTACGCCGCGCCGGGCTGGGCCGACTGAAGCACGAACCCGGCGGCCGTCAGGCGACGGCGAGCGCCAGCACCTGGTCGGTCGTCAGCACGTCGCCGAACGTATCCGACAGCGCGGCCAGCGTCGCGCGATGGAGGTCGCGGTGCGATACCGTGCCGCCGTCCGCGATGTCGAGGTCGCGCGTCGCGCATGCGTCGTCGACGACGATCACCGCGTAGCCGAGCGGCACCGCATCGCGTGCCGCGCCGGCGACGCATGCATGCATGCGTCATCAGGCCCGTGACGATCAGCGTGTCGATCCCGGCCGCCTTCAGGCGCGCATCGATGTCCGTCGTCGGGAACACGCTCACCGACGTCTTTTTCACCACGGTGTGATGCGCCGCCGGCTGCAGGTCCGCGTGAAAGCGAAAGCCGTCGCTGCCGTCGGCGAAGATCGGGCTGTCGGCCGTATCGACGTGCTGGACGTGAAACACCGGAATGCCTGCGCGGTCGGCGAACGCGATCACGCGCTGCGCATTGCCCAGCGCACGCGGCCCCTCCGGAATCGGCAGGCGGCCGCCGAAGTATTCATTCTGGAAATCGATCACCAGCAGCGCGGTGCGGGCAGCGCCGATCGATGTCGGCGCGGTCGCGCCCGCCAGGGTACGGATGGTCGGATGTTGCATGGGTCGCTCTCTCGGTTGGCCTGTCGAAGGAACGGCGTGCCGGGCCAGCCGGCGCCGCCGCACGCGGCCCGGATCCTCCCGGGACGCGAGGCGCCAGTGTCGGGCCGCGCGGCCTGGCGCGACAGCGGCGCGCGGGACAACGTCCGACAGGATCGGGCCAACGTGCAAACCGCCTACGACAGCGCGGCCGTTCGCGCACCCGGCTGCGTGCGGCCGTACGCGACCATCATCGCGAAACTGAGCAGGAAGCCCGCGCCGCCGATCAGCAACAGGCCGATCTCGCCGAACACGGGCAGCAGGTTCGTCAACGCGCCCGTGACGACCCACGCGACGGCCATCACCGAGCCCGCGACGCCGAGCGCCCAGCCTTGCCGATCTTCGCTGACCGCATCGGAGAACGCCGTATACATCGTCGTATACGCCACCATGTCGAAGCAGCCGACGACCATCGCGAGCGCCCACAGCACCGGCTCGTGCGGGAACAGCGCGGACAGGACCTGGCCGATGCCCGCGACGAGCAGGCCCGTCTTCGCGATGTCGACCACGCGCCACACGCGCAGCATCAGCCGCACGACGAACAGCAGCCCGAACACGAAGCAGAGCCCGATCACGCCGCTGAACAGCCCGAGCCGTGCACTCGTGTAGCCGAATTTCGCCTGCAGCAGCAGCATGATGGTCTGCAGATAGAGGCCATAGCCGACCTGCATCAGGAAGAACACCACCGACAGGAACGCGACGTTGCGCTGGCGGGCGGCCTCCCCGATGATCCGCAGCGGCAGCAGCGGATCGATGCGCGTGTCGCCGCGCGGTGCAGCCGAATCGCGATACGACGCCCAGGTCCAGAGCGCGCAGACCAGCGACAGTGCGGCGACCAGCACGAACGGCGTGCCGTAGTCGAACAGCGGCGAAATCGTGCGGTCGGACGTGACGCCGCCGAGCACGGGGCCGACGATCACGCCCGCGCTGAATGCGAGCGACATGATGCTCATGTTGTATGCCTTGTTCTCCGGCGTGCTCAGGTCGGTGATCGCCGCCTGTGCGATCCCCTGGCAGCCGGCCATCAAGCCCGTGAGCCCGCGGCCGGCCAGCAGCAGCGCGACGCTCGCGTGCCACGCGCCGGCCGCCATCATCGCGTAGCCGGCCGCGAGGCCGAGCACGCACAGCAGCAGGATCCTGCGGCGGCCGTAGCGATCGGACAGGTCGCCCATCAGCGACGAGCCGAAGAACATGCACAACGGGTAGATCCCGTAGCCGAGACCGAGGTAGAAATTGCGCGCATGCGCGCCGGCGTCGGCCGGCAGGATGCCCGCGTGCGGATCGCTGAAGATCGCGGACATCATCGGATAGACGAGCCCGAATCCCATCGCGTCGATCGCGATGGCGAGCAGGCAGGGGCCGAGCAACTTGTAATCGAGCCGGGACATGGCGACCCTCCGGACAGAGTGGATGATCGCCAAAGCGTAACGACCGGGCGGCGGTCGCGGTAGGCCGCCGCCCGCGATGCTAACCATCGGAACGACCGATACCCTGTGTGCCGCCCGCGCCGATGGTTCGCCGGTGCGGGCAACGGGCCACGGCCGCTACTTGGCGCTCAACGGCTCGCCCTGAAACCGCCGGCGCGCGAGCACGCACGGCGCGCCATCGTGCATGAACACGCTCGCGAGCAGCCCGAACGACGCCGCGAACAGCACGTACCACGCGGGCGCGACCGGCGATCCGCTCGCGTGCGTCAGCCACGTGACGATGAACGGCGCAAAGCCGCCGAACACCATCACCGCGACGTTGTAGGCGAGCGCGATGCCGGTCGAGCGCGAACGCGTCGCGAACTGCTCGGCGAGCGTGGTCGGCGCGGGCCCGTAGCAGATGCCGATGATCGTGCAGATCACGAGCTGCATCACGAGCAGGCGCCCGATGCCCGGCGCGGCAGCCAGCCACGTGAACAGCGGATACGTGACCGTCAGCAGCGCCAGCGTGCCGGCGATCAGCACGGGCCGCCGGCCGATGCGGTCGGACACGAGTGCCGCGAACGGGATCGTCACCGTCAGCAGCGCAACCGCCGCCATCTGCACCTTGAAGACCTGGTCGAGCGGCAGCCCGAAGGTCTTGTGCACGAACGTCGGCATGTTGACCAGCATCACGTAGAACACGGCCGTGCCGGTGATCGTCTGCCCCATCGACACCAGCACGCCCCGCAGGTTGTCGCGCAACACGCCCGACACGCTCGCCGGCGGCTCGACGGTCGACTTGCTCGCATCGATGAACGCCTCGGTCTCCTCCATGTGCCGGCGGATCCACAGGCCGACCGGCCCGATCAGCAGCCCCAGCGCGAACGGCACGCGCCAGCCCCAGCTATGCAGCGCCGCGTCCGACAGCGACTGCGTGGCCCACGCGCCCATCGCGGCGCCCGAGAACACCGCGAGACACTGGCCGATCAGTTGCCACGATCCGTACAGCCCGCGCCGGTTCTCCGGCGCGCTTTCCACGAGGAATGCGGTCGCGCTCGCGTATTCGCCGCCCGTCGCGAAGCCCTGCAGCAGCCGCGCGACGACGATCAGGACCGGCGCCGCCGGGCCGATCACGGCGTAAGACGGCGCGAACGTGATCAACGCGATCGACAGCGTCATCAGGAAGATGATGAGCTGCATCGCGGCCTTGCGGCCCTTGCGGTCCGCATAGAGCCCGAGCAGGATGCCGCCCACCGGGCGCATGAAGAAGCCGACGCCGAAGGTCGCGAGCGACATCAGCAGCGACGCGTACTGGCTCTCGGCGGGAAAGAACAGCCGCGCGATGATCCCGGAGAAGAAACCGTAAACGATGAAGTCGTACCACTCGAGGGTATTGCCGACGACAGCGGCAACCACCTGCCGATGCCGCGAGTTCCGACGTGAGTCGCGCATGCTTGTCTCCTGCAGTCTCATGGCGCCGCGCCAAATGCATGCCGCGTTCCGTGGCGGGCATGGGCGAATCGGCTGTTCGTATCGCCGGCAGTGAGGCACGGGCCCGCACCATCGGAGTAAAACGATCATAGGGACGCCGAAAACCCGCATCAATTAATACCCGCGGCGGATGATTAGCCGGAGATTAAATGTTTCCCCGCCGGGCTCCGCCATGCGAAAACCCCGGAAATTCGCGCATTGTTGCAGCCCCGGTTCTGCGGCAGAATCGTCGGCCGCCCTTCCCGTCGTCCGCACCATGCGCAACCGCATCAACGAAGAGATCACGTTCCGCAAGCTCGAGGTACTGCTCGCCTTCATGGAAGCCGGCAGCCTCGCGAAAGCCGCCGAAGCGCTGGGCGTCAGCACGGTCAGTGTGCATCGCGCGCTGCACACGCTCGAGGAAGGGATGCACTGCGCGCTGTTTCGCCACGAGGGGCGGAACCTGATTCCGACCGACGCCGCGCAGGTACTCGCCGAAGTCGCGGGCGAAGTGCTCAAGACGATGACGGACGGAATTCGCTCGACGCGCGAGGCCGCCGGCTACGGCGCCGGCCAGTTGAAGATCGGTTCGCTCTACTCGTTGACGATCCGCACCGTGCCCGAAGTCGTGATCGCGCTGAAGGCGCGCCGCCCCGAGCTGCAGGCCGAGCTCGTGCTCGGCTCGAACGCCGACCTGCTCGACAAGCTCCGGCAAGGCGCGATCGACGCGACGCTGATGGCGCTGCCCGAACCGGACGCCGAGATCGAGTCGATCGCGCTGTTCGAGGACGAAATGTTCTTCGCCGCGCCGATCGACTCGCCCTACGCGCGGCACGATGCCATCGATCTGTGCGCGTGCGGCGACGCACCGTTCGTGTCGCTCGGCGAAGGCTTCGCGACGCATCATGGCTTCACGGAAGCGTTTCGTTCGGCCGGCGTCACGCCGAACGTCGTGATGCGGGTGGGCGACATCTTCTCGCTGATCAACCTCGTGTCGGGCGGCGTCGGCTGTTCGCTGCTGCCCGGCCGCGTGCGCGACCTGTTCGCGCACAAGATCGCGCTCGTGCCGCTCGCCGGGCCGACGATCCGCCAGACGATCGGTTTGAGCTTCCTGCACCGGCGCGAACGCGACCCGAACCTGCTCGCGCTGGCAACCGTGTGCCGGCTGACGGTCAAGGGCCCGAACGCGCGGTAACGCGCGGATCGCCCGACCGGCAGCACCCGCCCTCTCCGTTCCGCTTCCCACACCTGCAGCGTCGCGCCCTGGCGCACCCACCTGCCCACCACACCACGACGAAGCACGCGCACTCGTCCGTTTGGACGGCACGCGGCGCGCGCTTTGTTGCGATCATGGCCGTCATTCATCGCGCGGTACGCACACGTGCATCCGCCACGGAGACGCCATGAACGACCCTGTCCTCGGCCCGATCGACCAGATCGGTTACGTGGTCGCCGATCTCGACCGCAGCATCGCGCGCTGGCGCGAACGCCACGACGTCGGCCCGTGGACCGTATTCCGCAACGTGCGCCTCGACGGCACTCATCTCGGCGAACCCGTGACGGTCACGATGGACGTCGGGCTCGCATATCGCGGCGGTCTGCAGATCGAACTGATTCACGTGACGAACGACACGCCGTCGCCGTACCGCGATGCGCATGGGCAGCCGCTCGTCGGGCTGCATCACGTCGCGTGGGTCGTCGACGATCTCGATGCCGCGCTCGCGCAGCTCACGGCCCGCGGCCTGCGTGTCGTGTTCCACGCACGCAACCCGGCCACGCGCGTCGCGTATCTCGACGACGCCGACGATCCCGGCGTGCGCGTCGAAGTAATCGAAGGCGCCGGCATGCGCGACATGATCGCTCAAGGCATCGCCGAAGCCCGTGCATGGGACGGCACCGATCCGGTTCGCATCATCGACGCGGCGGCCGCCTCCGCGCAAACCCCCTCTCACTCACAGGAGCAAGCAGCTTGACGTCCTCCTCCGCCTAAAGGCGGAGGATTCCTACACCTGGCGATGCACGTCCGCATCGGAGAATGTTCAACGCAGCGTTGGTATCTCGATCATGCTCGGCACCACAGTCACTGCAGGTCCACTCTCTTATTCTCAGTCCCGCGATACCTTTCGGCCGCGCCGTGCTGTCTTTCGACCCGCACGCCGAACAGGACTGGGTAGAACCGCTTTCGTCGACTTCCTCGAACGTGACTCCGTGCGCGATCGCTTTGTAGCGGAGCCTGTTTCGGAAGGACGACCAGGACGCGTCGTAGACGCTTTTCGCCATCCTGGTTCTGGCGAGCTTCGCGGCCGACACGTTGCCGACCGCGATGTAATCGAAACGCCGCACCAGATCGAGCGCGAGCTTGTGTTGGAAATCGGCACGGGCGTTCACCACCTTGGCGTGCAGCTTCGCGATATGCCGCCTGTGCTTTCGCGCCCGTTGCGCTTTCGCCAGCTTTTCCGCCGCGCGTCGACCGAACGGGTCATTGGGCAGCTTCTCGCCGGTCGAAAGTGTGGCGAAGTCTTTCAGGCCGAGATCGATGCCCACACCGGAACGGACCGGGCGAGCCTGAACATCCGGCATCTCGATCACGATGTTGAGAAACCAGTTGCCGCGTGCATCCTGCGCAAAGTTGGTCCCGTCCTTGATCTTGCCTTCGGGAAGCGGTCGACTGTTAAACACGCGAAACGTGTTGCCGGCGAAACGAAACGCGTCGCCCTCGCGCTTCAGGTCACGCCCCTTCAGCGGCACCCAGCCCAGCGATTTCCTGCTGCGATAGCGCAGGTAGGGCCGACGGTGCTGACTGCGCGACTTCGCGTATTGCTCGCACGTCGCGTTGATCGTGCCGGAGTGAATACCGAGTGCCTTGCTGCTGCCGGTCGTCAGCACGTTCAGGTCGAATCCTGTAGGCCACTTCTTGCCCCACTTGAGCGCGTGCTTCTGCGTGTCGTTGCAGAAGTTCCAGACGTAGTTCACCGCGCGGCTCTGCTTGTTAAGCAGTCCGTTGAGCGATTTCACCCGGTAGCGATAGACAAGGATCATGCCGGTGATCCTAACCCGTGGAAGAAGCTGTCTGTCAACAGCAATCCTTTCCTTCCCGCCATCCGCCCCGAAGAAAGTCCCCTTGGGGGAAATGGCGGGGTTTCTCGGAGCAAATTATGATGAAACGACTCGAAGGCAAGGTCGCGCTGATCACGGGCGGTGCCCGCGGCCAGGGCGAAGCGGAAGCGCGCAGGTTCGTTGCCGAAGGCGCACGCGTGGTGATCGCCGACGTGCTGGACGAAGCCGGCCGGCGTGTCGCGGCCGAACTCGGCGACGCCGCCCGTTTCCAGCATCTCGACGTGACCCGCGAAGCCGACTGGCAGACTGCCGTCGATGCGACGCTCGCGCAGTTCGGCCGGCTCGACATCCTCGTGAACAACGCGGCGATCCTGAAGCTCGTGCCGATCGAAGCGTGCTCGCTCGACGACTATCGCAAGGTGATCGACGTGAACCAGGTCGGCTGCTGGCTCGGCATGAAGTCGGCGCTTGGCGCGCTGAAGGCGGCGGGCGGCGGCTCGATCGTCAACGTGTCGTCGACGGCCGGGATGGAAGGCGTCGCGGGCGGCAGCGCATACGTGTCGAGCAAGTTCGCGGTGCGCGGGATGACGAAGGCCGCCGCGCTCGAATTCGGCCGCTACGGCATTCGCGTGAACTCGGTGCATCCGGGTGGCATCGATACGGTAATGGCGCGCCCGCCCGAGTTCGCGGATTTCGATCCGTCGTCGATCTACAGCGGCCTGCCGATCGCGCGCATCGGCAAGCCGGACGAAGTGGCGAGCCTCGTGCTGTTCCTCGCGTCCGACGAATCCGCGTACTGCACGGGATCGGAATTCATCGTCGACGGCGGGATGCTCGCAGGCAGTTCGTTCCACTGACACGCATCACGGTCGACAAGCGCCCGCCAATCCGGCGGGCGTTTTCGTTTGCGCCTTCGTTGGCGTTTTCGGCCCGCCGCATGGAAAGTACGGGCGCCCCTTCAGGCAACCACGCGCCCGAAAACAACGATGCCGCCGGCGGCTCTCCCGCGCGGCGGCATCGTCATTTACGGCGCAACACACCACGCGCCGCGCTTACCCCTTCGGCTGGATCGCCGGTACGCCATTGCCGCGCACCGCCTGCCTGCCGCCGCGCACGAAACGTCGCCCGTACGGACCGTACACGCCGTCCGGTTCCGGATACAGCGTCAGCAGCACGAAATACAGCACGCCTCCCATCAGCAGCGACACCGGCACGCTCAGGTCGAGCCCGCCCGCGAGGTTGCCGAGCGGCCCGACGAACTGGCCCGGCAGGTTCACGAACGACAGCCCGACGAACGCGGCCGGCAGCCACGCACCCATCGCGCGCACGTTCCAGCCGTGCGTGAACCAGTAGTGGCCGCCGTGCAGCCCGCGGTTGAACACCTGCAGGTCGTCCGCGAGATAGTAGCCGCGCCGCGTCACGTAGCCGATCACCATGATCGCCATCCACGGGCAGCTGAACGTATCGATCAGCGTCGAGAACGTCGCGACGCTTTCGACGAGGTTGAACCAGAAGCGGCCGACGAAGATGAACGCGATCGCGATCGTGCCGATCAGCAGCGTCGCACGCACGCGGTTCAGCAGGCGCGGGAACATGCTCGATACGTCGAGGCCGGTGCCGTACAGCGCGGTCGTGCCGGTCGACATCCCGCCGATGATCGCGATCAGGCACATCGGCAACAGGAACCAGTGCGGCGAGATCGCGAGCAGCCCGCCGACGTAGTCGTTCGACGCGATGAACGCGGGCGCCTTCGTCGCGATGATCGTCGCGGTCGCGAGGCCGAAGAAGAACGGCACGAAGGTCGCGATCTGCGCGGCGAACACGGCGCCCATCACGCGATGCTTCGGTGTGTTCTGCGGGATGTAGCGCGCCCAGTCGCCGAGGGTCGACGCGAACGACACCGGGTTGCTCAGCGCCACCAGCACCGCGCCGACGAACGCGGCCCAGAAGCCGGCGCTGCCCTGCTGCACCGTGCCCGCGTAGTTCATGTCGAACAGGCCGGCGAACGCGAACAGGCCGGCGACGAACAGCACGCTCGCAGCCCACACGGCGATCTTGTTGACCCACAGCATGAAGCGGAAGCCGTAGATGCAGACGATCAGCACGAGCACCGCGAACACCATGTACGCCGCACCGAGCGTGAAGCCGTTGACGGGCACGCCGACCATGTTGTGCGCGCCGCCGACGAGCGCGTCGCCCGAGCTCCACACCGCGAGCGAGAAGAACGCGATCGACGTGAGCAGCGCGAGGAACGAACCGACGATCCGGCCGTGGATGCCGAAATGCGCGCCGGACGACACGGGGTCGCTCGTCCCGTTGCGCGGGCCGAACAGGCTCATCGGCGCGAGGATGCAGGTGCCGGCGAGCACGCCGAGCACGATCGCGCAGACACCCGCCTTGAACGACAGCCCGACCAGCACGGGAAAGCTGCCGAGCACCGATGTGGAAAATGTATTGCAGCCGCCGAACAGCAACCTGAACAGATCGATCGGCCGCGCATAGCGCGATGCATCGGGAATGCGCTCGAAACCGAACGACTCGACCTGCGTAATCCTGCCTTCACTCATTTGTCTCCAACTCCTCTGGTGCGTCTGTACTACCCGGGACTGCGGCGATACGACACATCGTCATCGATTCGCGGCCACTCTAAACCGGATCGCGCGGCGCAAATATCACGCATTCGAGACGTTTACGACGAAGGAGAACGATGTTTCCCGGCAGGCCGGCGGCCGGTGCCCGCGCCATCCGTGCGGCGCGGACGATGCGAAGTCAGCGCGCGCCCTCCGCCGCCGGCGCGCGGCATGCGATCAGGCCCCGCTGAACGGCCTGCCGCGCCTCGATGCCGGCGAGCCAGCGCGCGACGTGCGGGTAGTCGGCAAGGTCGAGATCGAGTTCGGGCGCCGTGCGCAGCCACGGAAACGCGGCGATGTCGGCGATCGAGTACCGCGACGACGCGAGATACGCCGATTCCGCCAAGCGGCCGTTCACGACCCCATAGAGGCGCCGCGCCTCGTTCCGGTAGCGCTCGAGCGCCTGCGCATTGACCTCCTTCGATGCATGCAGGAACCACCAGAGCTGGCCGAGCATCGGCCCGATCCCGCCGATCTGGAAGTGCAGCCATTGCTGGACCGCCGTGCGCTCGGCCAGCGTGTCGGGCTGCAGAACGCCCGTCTTCGCGGCGAGATAGCCGAGGATCGCGCCGGATTCGAACACGGTCAGCCCGGCATCGTGGTCGACGATGGCCGGAATCTTGCCGTTCGGGTTGATCGCGAGAAACGCCGGGCTGCGCTGCTCGCCGGCGGAGAGATTCACGTGCACGCGGTCGTAGGTGAGCCCGGCCTCTTCCAGGTAAATGGCGATCTTGTGTCCGTTCGGCGTGTCGGCCGTATGGAACGTGAGGGGATGCGTCGAGATCATGTCGGTCCTTGTCTTCCGGTTATCGTTGCAACTACAATCGTTGCAATTGCAATCCTATGCCGGAACCCATCACCCCGGCGACATGCCAGTACTTGAAGGAGGGACATGCAGACTGCGCGATCCG
>NZ_JAAGPG010000147.1:0-238 GCF_017104665.1 Burkholderia sp. Se-20378
GAAAAAAAAAATACCACATCTCTATGTCTCCCTCTCTAGCCTCTGCTTTTTCCGTCCTCCAGATATCCCCACCTCTGCCTTACCTCCATCTCCTCCATCATCTACTCACTATCATCGTCTCCTATATATCTGATCTCTCTTCTACTCACTACATCACCCTCCCACCTATTATCGCGTACCTACACCCAACTCCCCTCGTACCATCCGTACCCGTCACACTCCACTATACAACACCACC
>NZ_JAAGPG010000148.1:0-238 GCF_017104665.1 Burkholderia sp. Se-20378
TGTGGGTGTGGGTGTGCTTGTGGGTGATATTTGGGACGGTGTAGACAGGTGGCGCGACGAGTCAGTGGAGAGTTCACCGCTGTATTAGGTTCGGTTGTGATGAGTGGAAGGCATGGGGGGAATGCAGAGGCGTAAGCATGCGTGGCACGGGGATGCTAGTGGGGGTGTGAAGTCGAGTGCGGTGTATGTTGGAGGCATTGGACAATAAGATTGTATGTTTTTTTTTTTTTTTTAATGC
>NZ_JAAGPG010000149.1:0-17714 GCF_017104665.1 Burkholderia sp. Se-20378
TCGACTCGACGTCGCCGCCCGCGACGAGCGCATTCACGATCGCTTCCTCCACCGCTTCCGCCGCCGCGACGAACAGCGCGGAAATATGGTCGTTGTTGACCATCTTCACGCCGGTGGTCGGCGCGCCCTTGCTTCCGTAGTTCGCCGCCGGCAGGCCGTCGTTGCCCGTTGCGAACGCAAGGAAGATGTCGCCGCTCGAATCCTCGGTGCCGCCGCCGACGCGCGCCAGCCCGACGCTCGCGCGCTGCGCAAGGCGCGTGCACTGGTGCGGCAGCAGCGGCGCGTCGGTCGCGATCGTCACCACGATCGAACCCATCCCGGCTTCGCCTTGCGCGTCCGGCGCACGGAACGGCGAAGGCACGTGGCGCAGCACTTCGCCGACCGGGTAGCCGGCCACGCGCAGCATTTCACGTACGCCGTAGTTCGCCTGCACGAGTGCGCCGACGGTCCAGCCGCCCGCATCGGCCGCCAGCACGCGCGACGCGGTGCCGATGCCGCCCTTGAACTCGTGGCAGATCATCCCCGTGCCGCCGCCCACACCGCCCTCGGCAACCGGCCCCGACTGCGCGGCGGCCAGCGCGCGCTGCACATGCGCGGCGCTCACGTGCTGCCCCCAGATGTCGTTCAGCAGCCCATCGTAGGTTTCCATCACGACCGGCATGCACCAGTACACGCGGCCAGCCGCCGCTTCGCGCTCGTTCGTGACGAGCGCATCGCGCACCGCACCGACGCTGTGCGTGTTCGTATAGGCGATCGGCGTGGTCAGCAGGCCGGCCTCGCGGATCCATTCAAGACCCGTCGCGTCGCCGTTGCCGTTCAGCACGTGCACCCCCGCGAAGCACGGCGAATCGTGCGCGGCGCCCGCGCGCGGCTCGATGACGGTGACGCCGGTACGAATCGATGCGTCGCCGTTCTCGACGTTCAGCGTGCAGTGTCCGACCCGCACGCCCGGAACGTCCGTAATCGCGTTGAAGCGGCCCGGTGTGCCGAGTCCGATGCGGATGCCCAGATCCCTCATGCGCATGATGCAATTCCTCCAGTCTTTCAATGGTTCGGTGTTTCTGTGCTTCAGTGTTTCGACATGACAAGCTTCGATCCGGCGCTCAGAGCGTACGGAAGGCTTCGCTGTGACGCGCCCAGACCACATACATCACGAGCGCGGCGACCAGCAGCCCGGCGATGATGATCAGGTCGGTCGGTTTGGTGGCCGTCGCGAGCGTCGTGTAGAGCGTATAGGCAGCGCCCGCCACCGCGACGAGCGGCGTCACGGGCCACAACGGCATCCGGTAATGATGCTCGACGTCACGGCGCACGAAGCGGCTCGCGAGCGCGGCCAGCCCGACGACCAGATAGATCAGCAGCAGCAGGTCGACCGTGAACGCGGTCAGCTCGTCGAGGCTCGACACGAACACGAGCCCCGCCGACGGCACCGCGAGCGCGATGGTGGCGAGCCACGGCGATTCGAAGCGCGGGTGGATCGTCGAGAATGCGCGGTTGCAGGTGCGCGACCAGAGCGCATGCCGGCCGCTGCTGTACAGCAGCCGGCCCATCGTGATCACGATCGCGATGATCGCGTTGAACACCGACAGGAAGATCCCGCCGCTGACCACGCGCGACACGGCCGGGTTGCTCAACGAACGCACGACATAGCCGATCGGGTCGGCGCTTTTCGTCAGCTCGGTCAGCGACGGCGCACCGAGCACGATTGCGGTGAGCGGAATCAGTTCGACGACGAGGATCACGAGCAGCGAGTAGATCACCGCCTTCGCGACATTGCGGTTGCCGCCGCGCAGGTCTTCCGCGAGATAGGCGGCCGAGCCGAAGCCGTTGTAGCAGAAGATCGCCGTACCGATCGCCGGAACGATCGCGGCCAGCGTCGCCGGCACGAGCGCGTTGCCGCTCGCGACGACCGGCGCGATCAGCGCGTCGGCGCCACGATGCGGCGAACCGAAGCCGAGGCCCGCGATCAGCATCAGCACACCGATCTCGACGACGAGAAACGCGCCCGTGATCCACGCGTTCGTCTTGATGTTCAGCATGCCGAGCAGGTAGCTGAGCAGCACGATCGTCAGCGCGACCGACTGGTTGCTGAAGTGCGTGCCGAGCGCGTTGTTCAGGTATGGCGCGGCGCCGCTCGCGAGCACGGCCGGGATGAACACGCTGACGGACAGCACCGTGACGAAGGTCAGGTAGCCGGGCAGCGGGCCGAACACGCGCTTGGCCATCACGTATTCGCCGCCCGCGCTGCGGTGCGCGGCGCTGAGCTCCGCGTAGCAGAGCGCAAACGCCAGCGCGAGCACGCCGCCGAGCAGGAACGACAGCACTGCACCGCTGCCGGCCTGCTGGATCGCAAACGGCGCGATCACGAAGATCGAGCTCGCGGGCGTCACCCCCGATACGGTGATCATCACTGCATCGCGCACGCTGAGCGTCTGCGACAGCGCGCGCGGCGCGTCTTCCGTTGCAGGCGCCGCTTGCAGCGTGCCCGTCGATTCCGACATCATCGCCATTTCGTTCTCCTGTGCTCCTTTGCCAACTTTTTTTGAACGCCCATACTCGGGCCCGATTGATTGCGTGGCAGTCTAGGAAGCCAATTTCAGGACCGCTATTCCCCCTTCGTGTTACGCCCTTCCGGTGGTGGTATGGATCGTCTCTTTTCCGAAATCGCGATGCACCAGGCGCTCGGCCGCGCAATCGATCATCTCGGCCAGCCTCGTTTCTGGCGGTTCCTGGTGCTGTTGCTCAATGAAATGGTGCCGTTCGACAACGCGCTTGCGACCGCGATCGGCCGCGACGGCGTGCCGCTCGTGCTCGACGAATACGACACGGGCGGCACCGATGCCGCGTCGCCCGTGCCGCTTTACCTGAACGGCGTGTATCTGCTCGACCCGTTCCTGCAGGCCGCGCACGACGGGCTCGCCGACGGCTGCTACCGGCTCGAGGAAGTCGCGCCCGACCTGTTCCGGCAGAGCGAATATTTTCTGAGCTACTTCCGCGATGCGGTCGGCGACGACGAGATCCAGATCCTCGTGCGGCCAAACGCCGACATGCTGCTGTCGCTGTCGCTCGGTGCGGGCACGCGGTTCGACGTCGAGCCGCTCGGCAAGCTGACGGCCGCGATGCCGTGGGTGCTCGCGGCGATCCGGCAGCACTGGCGGCTGGTGGGCGACGCGGCGCGCGTGACGCCCGACGCCGATCTCGGCGCGCGGGTCGAGCAGGCGCTTGCCCGCTTCGGCGCGGGCGTGCTGACCGATCGCGAGATGTCGATCGCGCGAATGGTGCTGCGCGGCAATTCGTCGAAGGCGATCGCCGAGCGGCTCGCGATCTCACCCGAAACGGTGAAGGTGCACCGGCGGCACCTGTACACGAAGCTCGGGATTTCGTCGCAGCCCGAGCTGTTTTCGCGCTTCATCCAGGCGCTGGGGGAAGACGCGGCGGGATGACCGCATCGATGCCGATGGATGGCAACCGGCGTGGAATCGGGCACACTCCGTGAAACGCCGCATGCCGTGGTCATCCGGCAACGCCGATGCGGATGCGCCGTCGACAACAGGATTGCCCGAAAACAGGAGCCCCGATTCATGTCGCTCATTCCGATCGTCGGACTTGGCTGGCTGTTTCTGTGCGCGATCAGCGCCGCATCGATCGTGCTCGTCCCGCCCGTGGTGCTGGTCGCCTGCCTGATGGGCAAGGACGTCTGGTCGCTCCTGACCCGCGGCCGGTTGCAGTGCGCGTTCCTGGCCTACCTGGGCTCCGCGCCGGTGCCGGCAGTCTTCACGTTCCTGCTGGAAGCCGGCGCCGCGGCCGGGAGTGCCGGTGGTGTGGCATCCGACAGCCTGCGCCAATGGAACGAACAGTTCTTTTTCGTGTTCGTCGCGGCGGCGGCACTGAGCGGCCTGCTGTTGCTGTTGCGGCCGAAAGACAGGCAAGCGGTGAACGCCGAACCGCCGCAGCCTGCGCGATAGCCGGCACGTGAACGGCCGTGTGCACCGAGCCGCCTGCCCGGTTCTCGAGCAGGGGCATCGTCATGCGCTGATTCCCGCTACGTCTACTTCCACTTCGCGCCGATCTGCGCGAGCCCGGCGTTCTTGAGATCGTCCGGCAACATCACCACGCGGAACTCGCAGTCCGCATTCAACATCAGGAACCACGGCTCCGCGAGCGCCGGGATCTGCGACGGATCATTCAGGTCGACGATCACGACCGCCCCGCGCCCGCCGTTCTGCTCCGTGAAATACACGGCCTCCGGCTTGACTGCTTCGAGTATTCGCGAGATCACGTCGCCCACGCTGCCATCGCGCACCAGCGTGTTGAACGGCTCGTGAGGGATTCGTATGTTGAGAAGCATGCGCATGACCATCCTCCTTGGGCTCCGCCCGGGCTGGGCCCTTCAAGCATAGGTGCTGCGCAATGCCGCGCCAGGGGCGCCGAAACCCGTGGCCCGCACGCATTCACATTCCGACGATTCGATGACGCCGCATCACGCGAGCGGCAATCGTTCGCGACACGCGAATCCGGCGGGAATGGCGTCGCGTTCGATGCGCCGTCGATTCAGCGCGCCGCCCGCATCACACGGTACCGGCGGGCGCGATGGCGAGATGCAGCGGCCGCTCCGGCCGCAGCGTCACGTTCAGCACCGGCCGCGGCGGCTTCATGCCGGGCGGCGCCGACAATTCGTAGCGCTGCAGGACCATCGCGGCGACGACCGTCATTTCCGTCATCGCCAGATGCTGCCCGAGACACACGCGCGGGCCCGTGCCGAACGGCATGTAGCTTCCGCGCGGCGCGGCCGGCGCGTCGTCCGCAAAACGCTCGGGACGGAACACATCGGGCTCCGCAAACCATCGCGCATCGCGCTGCATCAGTTGCAACGGCAGCATGAACAGCGTCCGCGCGGGAAACTGCCACGGCCCCAGCACGATCGGCCGGGACGCCCGGCGGCTGATCAGGATCGGCGCGGACGGATACAGGCGCAGCGTTTCGTCGAGCGTGTGCGTCAGGTAGCGCAACGACGATCGCGTCTCGGCGGACGGCGCGCGACCGCCCAGCACGCGCGCCACCTCGTCGCGCGCGGTGGCTTGCGCCGCCGGATTCGTTGCCATGCACCACGCCCACCAGGTCAGCGCTCCGGCCGTCGTCTCGTGGCCCGCGAGAAATGCGGTCATGCATTCGTCGTGCACGGCCTGCAGCGGCCATCGCCGTGCGTCGCCCTGATGCAGCCGCAACAGGCGCGACAGCAGATCGTCGGGCCACGCGTGCGTCGGCAGATCGAGACGCGCATGCAGTTGCCGATCGATCAGCCCGTTCAGCACGGCCATCGCCCGCGCCTTGCCACGCTTCCAGGGCACCCAGTCCGGCGTGCTTGCCGGCCAGTAGAAATCGGCGTTGGCCGTCGCGCTCACCGTGCGCACGGCCTCCTCGGCTGCACGCGCATCGTCGCCGATCGCGTCGGAGAACATCGTGCGCATGATCACGTCCATCGCCAGCGACGTCAGCGCGCTTTCGATCGGCCAGTCAGGATCGCGCGCGGGCCACTGCGCGAGCGCATGTCCGGCCGTCGCCGCGATCGAAGGTACGAACGCCTGCACCGGCTTCGGCATGAAATTCGGTTGCAACGCCTGCCGCTTGTCGCGCCACGCATCGCCTTCGGCGACCAGCACGCTATGGCCGTGGACCTGCGCGAACACCCGGATGGCTCGCTCCCAGCGCCCGAGCGCATCGTGATGCGTAACCAGGAGTTCGCGCACGAGCGCCGGGTCGGTCACGACCACCGCATGCTCGGGCCGCACGCGCAAGTGCACGACGTCGCCGTAGGTACGCTGCCAGCCGGCCAGCGTGCCGAGCAGGTCGCGCGACATCGCGCGCAACAGACCCCACCCCGTCAGGCCGGCAGGCGGCCCCGGCGGCCATACGCCGGGCGGGTGAAGCACGGGCGCCGAAGCCGCGGCGTCCGCATGAAATGGACATTGGGAAGTGGATTGCGTGTTCATGGAGCCGATTATCTGCACCGGTACGCATGCGGTCTTGAACGCAAACGACATCGACACGCATCTGGCCGATCCCTATACTCCGGCGTCATGTTCTCCGACCCGTCATCGATCTCGCCGTCGTGCCCCGATCCGCTGGCGCGCGCCCCCCGCGCGCTGAACGACGGGCGGTCGCCGCATGGGCGCCTGTACCCCGCGCCGGCTGCCCTGCAGGGTGCGGTGGTCGCGATCGTGTTGCACGACACGCGCGGGTTCGCGTTGAGCGACGCGCAGCGGCTCTCGCATTTTCCGGCCACGCCGCTCGTGTGCGTGTCGTGGTATCGGGATCTCGACGTGGGCTTCGTCGAACCCACGGCCGACGGGCCTCGATGGCGCCCCTTCGGCGCCGCGGCGACGCTGTCGGGCAGCCATTCGGCCCCCACCGTGGCCTGGGCGCCCACGGGCGGCCGGATCGGCATGATCTGCTTCACCGCCGATGCGGCGCGAGCGCTGTTCGGCATCGCGCTGGCGGAGATCCACGACCGTGTGCTCGACGCGCACGTGTGCCTCGGCCACGACTGGCACCCGCTGCTCGATGGCCTGCTCGGCGCGGACCGCGATGCCGACGTGCTGGCGGCCATCGAACGTCATCTCGCGCCGCGCTGGCGGGCGCTGCGGCCCGCGACGCCGCTGTCGTCGCTCCGCAACGCAGGACGCAGTTGGGTCGAACGCCTCGCGCTGCAGGCCCGTGAATGGCGGCACACCCACAGCCCGCGGCAGGTCGAACGGCGAATCAAGACCTACAGCGGCCGATCGCTGCGCGAATGGCAAACGCTCGTCAGGACGGAAAGTGCATTCTTCGCGGCGCGCGACCGGTTCGAAGCCGGCGCCGCGTTCAACTGGGCCACGCTGGCGCTGGACGAAGGGTTCGCCGACCAGGCGCACCTGAGCCGCGAGGTCAAGCGCATCACGGGATTCTCGCCGAGCGAATTCACGCAACGCTTCATCGAGGATGAATCGTTCTGGATGTACCGGCTGTGGGTATGACGCGGCGCGTGCGGCGCATTGCGCCGGTGCGCAGCGTCGCTTGCCGGCCCTGCCTGATGCGCGAGCGCGCATACATTCCAATAGTAGAATGTTAGGCATTGCGCCGAACCCCGCCGCCGCCCGCATCATTCCAGGAGCCCGTGATTGAACCCGTCGTCGTCGCCCCCCGAGCGCAAAGGGGTCGCCCTTTATGCGCGGATTGCCAGCCTGCTGCGCGGACGCATCCATCAGGGCGAATGGAAGCGCGGCGACCAGTTGCCGCCGATTCCCGAGCTGTGCGCGTTCTATCAGGCGGGCACGATCACCGTGCGCCAGGCGCTGGCCGAACTGAGCGCCGACGGGCTCGTGAGCAGCGCACGCGGCCGCGGCACGTTCGTCACGGCCGATGTCGTCTCGCCGGCGGATAACCCGGAGCTGCGCGCCGCGATCAACGACCCGCTGCAGCTCGCGCCCGGCCAGACGCTGCGCGTGCTGCTGCGTGAAGCCGTGACCGAATTGCCCGCCGCGTTGCAGACGGGCCAGCCAATGCGCGCCGCCTACATGCGGATCCGCACGCTTCATCTGCACGACGGCATGCCTTATGGCGTGATGGACAGCTACGTCGCACGCGAAACCTACGACCGGTTTCCGAAAGGCAGCGATGCACGGCACAAGGTCGGCTATCTCGTCCGTCAATACAACCGTCTTCCGCTCGCGAAGGCCCGCCAGGAAATCACGGCCGCCTATGCGGACCAGGAAACCGCCGACCTGCTCGCGTCGGACGGCGCCGACTGCAGCATGGCCGACATGCTGATTCGCATGCGCCGCTGGTGGACCGACGACGACGGCTGCATCGTCCACGCGGGGCTCTATCTCTACCGCGCCGACCGCTTCGTGCTCGATATCACGCACGATCTCGACGGCGACGATCGCAGTGCCGACCTGATCCCGTCGCCGCGCACGGGCCCCCGGAAGACCACGCGCAAGCCGGCGGCCTGACCCGCACACTGCATCACGCCGGCGCGCCGCCATCGTCGTCGCCCATCGCACCGTAGACCCAATGCCGCAGGTCGCGGCGGATCCGGTACGTCGTCGACGGCAGCAACTGCGTCATGAACACGACGATCAGGTCCTCGGCCGGATCGATCCAGAAGGCCGTGCTGGCGCCGCCGCCCCAGAAGTAATCGCCGACGCTGCCCGGCTGCATCGTCGCGGCCAGGTCCTGCGTCACCGCGAAGCCGAGCCCGAAACCGAGCCCCGGATACACGGCTTCGCTGAACGTGGAACGCGACATCCGGTCGAGCGTCTGGCCACCCGGCAGATGGTTGATCGTCATCAGCTCGACGGTCTTCGGGCTCAGGATCCGGTGCCCGTCGATCGCCCCGCGATTCAGCAGCATCCGGCAGAAGCGCAGGTAGTCGCCCGCCGTCGACACGAGCCCGCTGCCGCCCGACGCCAGCGCCGGCGGCCGGCGAAACGCGCTGGCGGCCGGGTCGTCCTGCAACACGAGGCCGCCATCGGCGCCCGGGCGATAACACGCGCACAGGCGCTCGGTCTGCTCGTCCGGCACGAAGAAACCGGTGTCGGGCATGCCGATCGGGTCGAACAGCGCATGCTTCAGGTAGTCGGCAAACGGCTGCCCCGAAATCTTCTCGACGAGATAGCCGAGCACATGCGTCGCGACCGAATAATTCCATTCGTCGCCCGGCGAGTAGTCGAGCGGCAGCCGGGCCAGATCCGCGATCATGCCGTCGAGACCGCCCGGGTTGCCCGGTTCGCCGAGCGCGAGTTCGCGGTATGCGGCATCGACGTTCGTACGGGCCTGGAAGAAATACGACAACCCGGCCGTATGGCGCAGCAGATCCACCATCAGCATCTCGCGCTGGACCGGCCGGGTCTGGAACCCGCCGAGACTCCGTGCGCCCGCCACGGCAACACCCAGATCCTTCCAGGCCGGAATCACGCTCGACACGGGATCGTCCAGCGCGACCAGCCCCTGCTCGACCAGCGTCATGAACGCGACGCTCGTGATCGGCTTGGTCATCGAATAGATGCGGAAAATCGCGTCCTCGCGCATCGGCTTCGCCCGCTCGACGTCCATCGACCCAACGACGTTCACGTGCGCCAGCTCGCCACGGCGATGAATCATCGTCACCGCGCCCGGCAAGCGCCCGGACGCCACGTACCGCTCGTTCAGCCGCGTGTCGAGCGCCTTCAGCCGCTGCGACGACAAACCCGGATGTGCCACCTTCGTCATGCCCCTGCTCCTCGTTCCACTTCGGTCTCGACACGCCGGCGCCCGCGCCACCACGCTGCGCTTCAGACAGCACGCTTGCCCGGCTTAAACATTCTAAAAATAGAACTATATCATTTTAAAGATTGCTCGAACCACCGCGACTCATCGGCGACACCCCGCCCCCCATCCAGGCCGGTTGCCCGATTCCAGACGCGCGGGCATGATGTCGCGAACCCTGGCAGCGGCCCTGCGAGCCGTTACCCGCAACGCGGCCGTCAATCGCGCCGGCCGGGGCCGCCTCTGCTCACCTCCGTCCGCTCATGTCATTACGCGCATTCAGAACGCTGGTCGCCATCGCCCGATACCGGACGTTCGCGCGCGCCGGCGAAGCCATCGGCCTCACGCAATCGGCGGTGAGCCTGCAGATCAAGACGCTCGAAAGCGAATACAACGTGCAGTTGTTCGATCGTTCGCGCCGGCAGCCGGTGCTCACCGAGGCCGGCAACATCCTGCTCGCACAGGCCGAGCAGGTGCTCGCGATGGTCGACCGGATTCCCGATGCGCTCAGCGACGAGAAGAAGCTGGTCGGCCGCCTGCGGATCGGCGCGATCCAGACCGCGCTGTCCGGCCCGCTGCCCGACGCGCTGCTCGCGCTGCGCGCGGCGCACCCGGGGCTGCGCGTGCACGTGTCGGCCGGGATGTCGGCCGAACTGGCGAACCGCGTCGCAGCCGGCGAACTCGATGCGGCGATCACGACGAGCCCCGTGCGCCCGCATCCGGCGGAACTGACGTGGACCACGCTGTACGAGGATCGCTTCTGGCTGCTCGCGCCGCCGGACCATGCTGAACGCGACGCGGTCACGCTGCTCGATTCGCTGCCGTTCATCCGCTTCGACGCGCAGGCATGGGCCGGCCGCATGATCGCCGCCGAGCTGCGCCGCATCGGCGTGCGCGTGCGCGAGGAGATGGTGCTGGACAGCGCGGAAACGATCGCGCGCATGGTCGCGAGAGGGCTCGGCGCGGCGATCGTCGCGCTCCCCGATTCGACGCTCGCGCGCCTGCCGCCCGTCACGCGCTTGCCGTTCGGCCAGCCGCAAATGGGGCGCGCGGTCGTCCTGCTCGAACACCAGTCGCGCCCGGCCGAACGTTTCGCCCGTGCGCTGGCCGCCGAAGTTACCGCCTCATCAATGAGAATTTCTCATTGAACACCCGATAATTAACAATTATTCCTGTTGCTTGCGCGTGTTAACTTGGCGGCATCGTCACTCTTTCGATTGCGTGTCGCCATGTTGCCCGCCGGATGGATTCCCGCCTCGTTCCGTCGCTTTGCGCGCCAGCCGCTCGAGTCGGCCCGCACCGCCCGCACGCCTCGCGTAAAGGCGCGCCGATGATCGGCCCGATCCTGCTCGCGCTGGCGCCGGTTGCGCTGCTGGTCGCGTTCGGTCACGGCCTGCGGCGCACGGGCTTCATCGCCGACGCGTTCTGGCCGCAGGCCGAGCGGTTGTGCTACTACGTGCTGCTGCCCGCGCTGTTCGCGGACGGCCTCGCGAACGCGCGGCTGCAATCGCTGCCCGTTTTACCGCTCGCGGCAGCGCTGGTCGGTTCGACCGCGCTCGCCGCGGCGCTTCTCCTGCTGGTCCGGCGGTTCGTGCGGGTCGACGGCGCCGGCTTCACGTCGGTGTTCCAGGGCGCCGTGCGCTTCAACAACTATGTCGGCACCGCACTCGCGGCCGGCCTGTTCGGCGCAAAAGGCATTGCGCTCGCGGCCGTGTGCGTCGCGGCGATCGTCCCGACCGTCAACCTGATGTGCGTGCTCGTGTTCGCGCGCTACGGCGACACACGGCTCGGCGCGGCGGCGCTCGCGCGCCAGATCCTGTCCAATCCGCTCGTCGTCGCGTGCGTGCTCGGGATCGCGATGCAGGCCGGCGGGGTTTCGTTCCCGGCGGCCGTCGAGCCGGCCGTGCGTGCGCTCGGCGTCGCGTCGATGCCGCTCGGTCTGCTGTGCGTGGGCGCGGCGCTGAAATTCGATGCGGCGCGTGCGTGGCTGCAACCGGTGTGCGTCGCGTCGGCGTTCAAGTTCATGGCGATGCCGCTCATCACGCTCGCCGCCGGCCGCCTGTTCGGGCTCGGCGATGCGGCGCTGACGGTCGCGCTGCTGTTCCAGGCGCTGCCGACGTCGTCGGCGTCCTACATCATGGCGCGCCAGCTCGGCGGCGACGCACCGCTGATGGCCGGCATCACCGCATTCCAGACGATCGCCGCGGCGCTCGCGATGCCCGTCGTGCTGACCGCGCTTGCGTCGGCACCGGTGTTTCGCTGACGACGCAGCGCCACCCCCGTTCCCCTGAATCCAGCCTGCCAGCCGGCCGGGCTTCGCACGATTCGGCATCGTCTGCCGCGCGCGGTCGCTCACGCGTTGTCGCAGGCGCTCACCGAGAAACCCCGTCAAATGAACGCTCCCGCCCCGCCCGCCGCCATCGTTGCCACCCGGCCGCCCGCGGCCATCTACGTGAAGCTCACGCTCGTCGCGCTGTTCTGGGGCGGCACGTTCATCGCGGGACGGATCCTGGCCGCGTCGATGCAGGCGACCGCCGCGGCCACCGGCCGCTTCGCGATCGCCGCGCTGCTGCTGGTCGTGCTGACGTGGAAGATCGAAGGCGGGCTGCCAAAGCTGAGCGGCCGCCAGATCGTGACGACCTTCGGGCTCGGCGCGACCGGCATCTTCCTGTACAACGTGTGCTTTTTCGCGGCGCTCGCGCGGATGCCGGCGGGACGCACCGCGCTGTTCGTCGCGCTGAACCCGGTCGCCACCGCCGTGCTGCTGTCGATCGTCGTGCGCGGGGAACGCCTGTCGCTGTCGCGCTGGGCCGGCATCGCCGTCGCGCTGTTCGGCGCGCTGGTCGTGATCAGCCGCGGCGAATTGCTGCGGGTGCTGACCGATCTCGGCACCACGTTCGGCGCAGGCGAACGCTACATGCTGTGCGCGGTGCTGAGCTGGGCCGCCTATACGGTGATCGGCCGGCGCGCGCTCGACGGGCTATCGCCGCTGGCGGCCACGACGTATGCGGCGCTGTGGGGCCTCGCGCTGCTGATCGTCGCGCACCTGTTCGGCTCGACCGCCGGCAGCGGCACGCCGCTGACGTGGCAGGCCATCGCGTCGATGCTCTACCTCGGCGCGATCGGCACGGTGGTCGCGTTCGTCTGGTATTCGCAGGGAATCCGCGAACTCGGGCCGGCCCGCGCGGCCGTATTCACCAACCTGGTGCCCGTGTTCGGCGTGCTGCTGTCGGTTGCGCTGCTCGGCGAGCCGTTGTCGCCGTCGATGCTGGCCGGCGGGGCGCTCGTGATCGCAGGCGTCGCGCTGACCAATCGCGCGCGGCGCTGACGCATTGGCGTGCGTATCGCACACCCAAGGGGACGGATGCCAGATCGCGGAGCCGAAGCATGACGGCGATCGCCGCGCCGTTGTGTCACGCCCACGCGCGGCCGATACGCCCCCGATGTTCTCGCAGCCCCGCCAAAAACCGCCTATCGTGAATGGAGCGCCCCGTTCGCCGCCATTCGACCCTGCGTCGCTCGCACCGGCGGCAGCGGCGCCGCGTTCCGGCACCATTCATCGCGATCCTGGCGCACGCTCGCCCGTGCACGATCGCGGCCGCCCACCGGATTACAGGAGGCCCTCATGAAAGCCGCGCTGCTCGTCAGCTCCGCCCTGCTCGCCATTGCATCCGCCTCGGCGTCGGCCCAAGGCTCGATCACGAAAGTCGAGAACGGTTCGCTCGTCGCCGCGAACGGGATGACCGTCTATACGTTCGACAAGGACAAGGCCAACGCCGGCACCAGCGCGTGCACGGGCCAGTGCGAGTCCTTCTGGCCGCCCTACAAGGCCAGCGCGACCGACGTTCCGGTCGGGCCCTACACGATCGTCAAGCGCGAAGACGGCAGCCCGCAATGGGCGTACAAGGGCAAGCCGCTGTACTTCTTCTCGAAGGACATGAAACAGGGCGACCGCAACGGCGACAACTTCAAGGACATGTGGCACGTGGTTGCGCCGTAAGCGTCATTCCGCCGTCTTCCGCGCGCGCCGCGCGGACGTGAAAAAGCCCGCGCGGATCGTCGATCCGGGCGGGCCTTGGTGCGATCACACCGGCCGCATTGGGTTGCCCGCCGTGAGGCGGGCAGGCAATGCTTGCAGCCGGGTGGCGCGTCAGCGGTTCGACGGGAAGCTGAACACCGTGCCTTCGCGCACGCCGGCCGACGGCCAGCGCTGCGTGATCGTCTTGCGCTTCGTGTAGAAGCGCACGGCATCCGGGCCGTACGCGTGCAGATCGCCGAACAGCGAACGCTTCCAGCCGCCGAACGAGTGGTATGCAACCGGCACCGGCAGCGGCACGTTGATGCCGACCATGCCGATCTGGATGTTGTCGCCGAAGTAGCGTGCGGCCTCGCCGTCGCGTGTGAACAGGCACGTGCCGTTGCCGTACTCGTGCGCATCGATCAGCGCCATCGCCTCGTCGAGCGACTTCAGCCGGATCACGCCGAGCACGGGCCCGAAGATCTCGTGCTGGTAGATCGGCATGCCGGGCTTCACGTTGTCGAACAGGCACGGGCCGAGGTAATAGCCGCCGTCGTGGCCGTCGACCTTCACGCTGCGGCCGTCGACGACGAGCGTCGCGCCCGCTTCCACACCGGCTTCGACGAATCCCGTCACCTTCTCGAAATGCTGCTGCGTGACGAGCGGCCCCATGTCGACGCCCGCGCCGTTGCCCGGGCCGACCTTCATCTTCTCGATCTCGGCCTTCAGGCCCGCGACGACCTTGTCGCCCGTCTCGTCGCCGATCGCGACGACCAGCGGAATCGCCATGCAGCGTTCGCCGCACGAACCGTATGCCGCGCCCATCAGCGCGTTCACTGCGTTGCCGATGTCGGCGTCCGGCATCACGACCGCGAAGTTCTTCGCACCGCCGAGCGCCTGCACGCGCTTGCCGTGCGCGCAGCCGGTCGAGTAGATGTATTCGGCGATCGGCGTCGAGCCGACGAAGCTCACGGCCTTCACGCGCGAGTCGGTCAGCAGCGTGTCAACCGCTTCCTTGTCGCCGTTCACGACGTTCAGCACGCCCGGCGGCAGGCCGGCTTCGAGCGCGAGCTCGGCCATGCGCAGCGTTGACGACGGCGTACGCTCCGACGGCTTCAGCACGAACGTGTTGCCGCACGCGACGGCCATCGGCCACATCCACAGCGGCACCATCACCGGGAAGTTGAACGGCGTGATGCCGGCCGCGACGCCGAGCGCCTGGAACTCGCTCCACGAATCGATCGCGGGGCCGACGTTCTTGCTGTACTCGCCCTTCAGCAGCTCGGGCACGTAGGTCGCGTATTCGACGTTCTCGATCCCGCGCTGCAGTTCGCCCATCGCATCGGCGAGCACCTTGCCGTGCTCGGCCGTGATCAGCGCGCACAGCTCGTCGGCGTGCTCCTCGAGCAGCGTCTTGAAGCGGCTCATCACGCGGGCGCGCTTCAACGGCGGCGTATTGCGCCAGGCCGGGAACGCGGCCTGCGCGGACGCGATCGCGGCTTCGACGGTCAGCTTGTCGGCGAGCGCGACGCTCTTGTGCGATTCGCCGGTGGCCGGGTCGAACACCGGCTGGACGCGGCTGCCGCCGTCGACGCGCTTGCCGTCGATCAGGTGGCCGACGGTGGAGGTTACGTTGCTGTCGTGTTTCATGTATCTGACTCTTTCGTGAATTCGGTTATCGCTCAGGGGCAAGCCGCGGCTCAGTCCACTTCGTTCAATGCGTCGGACAGCGCGTTGACCAGGTTGTCGATTTCGCGCTTCTCCGAGATGAACGGGGGCGCCAGCTGGATCGTGTCGCCGCCGTAGCGCACGTAGAAACCCTTCGCCCAGCAGCGCATCGCGATCTCGTACGGGCGCCGTGCCGGCTCGCCCGGCAGCGCCGCGATCGTCAGGCCGGCTGCCAGCCCGTAGTTGCGGATGTCCGTGATGTGGCGCTGGCCCTTCAGCCCGTGCACCGCGGCCTCGAAATGCGGCGCGAGATCGCGCACGCGGGCCACCGCGTCTTCCTTCACCAGCAGGTCGAGCGCCGCGACACCGGCCGCGCATGCGACCGGGTGCGCCGAATAGGTGTAGCCGTGCGGGAACTCGAGCATGTACTCGGGGCCGCCCGCGGCCATGAACGTGTCGTAGATTTCCTTCGTCGCGATCACGCCGCCGAGCGGCTGCACGCCGTTCGTCACCTGCTTCGCGAAATTCATGATGTCCGGCACCACGCCGAACGCGTCGGCGCCCGTCATTGCGCCGGCACGGCCGAAGCCCGTGATGACTTCGTCGAAAATCAGCAGGATGTCGTGCGCGGTACAGATGTCGCGCAGGCGCTTCAGATAGCCCTTCGGCGGCACGACCACGCCCGCCGAACCGGAGAACGGCTCGACGATCACGGCCGCGATGTTCGATGCGTCGTGCAGCGCGATCAGCTCGAGCAGGCGGTCGGCCAGCTCGGCACCGTGCTCGGGCATCCCGCGCGAGAACTTGTTCTCGGCGAGTTGCGTGTGCGGCAGGAAGTCGGCGTCGAGGCCCTGGCCGAACAGCTTGCGGTTCGGCCCGATCCCGCCGACCGAGATGCCGCCGAAGTTCACGCCGTGATAGCCCTTCTCGCGGCCGATCAGGCGCGTCTTCGTGCCCTTGCCCTTCGCGCGCCAGTAAGCGCGGGCCAGCTTCAGCGAGGTATCGGCCGCTTCCGAGCCCGAACCCGTGAAGAACACGTAGTCGAGGCCGGCCGGCGTCAGGTCCTTGATCTTGTTCGCGAGTTCAAACGATTTCGGATGGCCGAACTGGAACGCCGGCGCGTAGTCGAGCTGCGCGACCTGGCGGCTCACGGCTTCGACGATTTCCGTGCGGCCATGACCGAGGCCCGTGCACCAGAGACCCGACAGGCCATCGAAAATCTTGCGGCCTTCGCCATCCGTGTAATACGCGCCCTTGCCCGACACGATCATGCGCGGATCGGCCTTGAACTGGCGGTTGGCCGTGAACGGCATCCAGTGCGCGTCGAGCCACGCGGCGTCGGTGCGGAGGTTGGTTTCGTCCTGCTGGGCGGTGGTGATGTCGGTCATGTCGGTCGGCGCGTGGCGCCCCTCCTCCTTATGTTGATATTGCGCATTGTCGGGAGGCCAATTAGTCTTTTGAATATCGCAATATCAATGTTCACTTGCACATTTATGCAAGCAAAGAAACCGAAGAGTCGCGCGCTGCTCGGGCAGCTCAGCGACATGGATCTCCGCCTGCTGCGGGTCTTCAAGGGCGTCGTGCAGTGCGGCGGGATGGCGGCGGCCGAACTGGAACTGAATATCGGCATCTCGACGATCAGCCGGCACGTGAAGGATCTGGAAACGCGCCTCGGCCTCGTGCTGTGCCGGCGCGGCCGCGCGGGCTTCACGCTGACGCCCGAGGGCCAGACGGTGTACGAGGAAACGTTGCGGCTGCTCGCGTCGATGGAAGCATTTCGCAGCAGGATCGACGGCATTCACGACCGGATGGGCGGCGAACTGCACATTGCGGTATTCGACAAGACGGCCACCAACGCGAACGCGCGGCTCGGCGACGCGATCCGCCAGTTCGCCGACGAAGCCCCTGACGTCGCGCTGAACCTGCATGTCGCGTCGATCAACGAGGTCGAGCGCGGGATCATCGACGGCAGCTATCAGGTCGGGATCATTCCCGCGCACCGCAACTCGGGCAGCCTCGTGTATTCGGAGCTGTTCGACGAACGGATGCTGCTCTACTGCGGCCGCCAGCATCCGCTCTACGATGCGCCGCACGGCAAGCTCACGTGGACGACGATCGGCAACCATGCGTTCGCGGGCCTCGGTTTCCATTCGCCGAACATGGAGCTGAGCCACCGCGCGAAGCTCACACGCAGCGCGACCGCGTCGGACCAGGAGTCGATCGCGACGCTGATCCTGTCCGGCCGCTATCTCGGCTTCCTCCCCGACCATTACGCGGAAAGCTTCGAAAACAAGGGGCTGATGCAGCCGATCGCACCGCACCGGTTCAATTACCGGTGCCGGTTCGTGAGCCTGCTGCGGCGCTCGCCGCGGCCGTCGCGGGCCGCGCTGCTGTTCCAGACCTGCCTCGAAGCCGCGCATGCGGTGGCGCGGCCGGCGGCGTAACGACGGTCGTGGATGAGTCGCTGAGTCGCTGAGTCGCTGAGTCGCTGAGTCGCTGAGTCGCTGAGTCGCTGAGTCGCTGAGTCGCTGAGTCGCTGAGTCGCTGAGTCGCTGAGTCGCTGAGTCGCTGAGTCGCTGAGTCGCTGAGTAGCTGAGTCGCTGAGTAGCTGGGTAGCTGAGTGGCTGAGTAGCTGGGTGGCTGGGCGGCTGGGTGTCCGGGTGGGTGGCTGTGCGGATGGCGGGTGCGGGGGCTGCATGGCGGCGTGAGCGGGGGGCTGGGTGGCGGGTGGGGTCGCGGGGCC
>NZ_JAAGPG010000150.1:0-17473 GCF_017104665.1 Burkholderia sp. Se-20378
GGCCATGAGTGACGGGGCGCCGGCAGCGGCGCCGGCCGTGCCGTCGTCGGGCGTGGTCGAAGCCTTTATGCCGAGTTTTTCCTTGACCCAGTCGCGCATCGAACTGCCCAGGCCGCCGATCGTATCCTTCACCGCGACGAAGCGGCTCTTGATGCCGTCGACGAGACCCGACACCAGGCTGGCGCCGATTTCCTGGAAGCGCGTGCCGATGTCGCCGAACCAGTCGCCGATGCCGCCGATCGCGGTCTTCACCCACTCGACGGTGGCGTCCCATTTCGCGGTGATCCAGTCGCCGGCCGCGCCGAACGCGTCCTTGATGGCTTCCCACAGCGCGATGAATTTCGGGCCGAGCGTGTCCCAGTGCTGCCAGACGTAGATGGCGGCCCCCGCAATCATGCCGATCACGAACATCAGCGGATTCGCCAGCGCCAGCCGGCCGAGCACCATGAATGCCTGACCGACGAGCCTGAACGCGCTGACCATCGACGTCGCGAAGCGGAGCACGTTCACCGATCCGAGCACGTTGCCGAAGACGCTCGCCAGCGTGCCCACGACCGTGAGTACACCACCCAGCCCCGCGAAAGCCGTGGCGAGGATGCGGGTGGCCGTGCCGTGTTCGCGCACGAACTTCACGATCTTCTCGAGCACGGAGGCGGTGACGTCCAGCGCCGCGTTGTACATCGGCGTGATCTTCTCGCCGATCTCGAGCTTCAGGTCGCGCAACTGCGCGAGCACGGCGAGCTCGCGGCCCGCGGTCGAATCCGCGGCCTTCGCCCGCATGCCGGTGACGCCGTCGGCGGCGGCGCTTTGCCGCTCGGTGTCGTGGATCTGCTCGCGCTGCTCGTACATCGTGGTGAGCAGGCTCCCCGCGGCCTTGTCGGGGAACAGTTTCGCCAGCTCGGCCTTGACCTTGTCGGGGCTCGTGATGCCCTTGGCGGCGAGCTTCGGCAGCAGCACCTTTTCGAGCCATTCGAACGGCGACGCCTGCAGCATGTCGCTGCCCGTCAGCGCGCCTGCCTTGAGCCCGGCGATCGTGCCGTTCTTCCGGTGCGTGAGCCCTTTCGGATCGACCAGGCCCAGCGCCGCCAGCCGTTGCGCGGCGAGCCCCGTCGACTTGCCCTCGAGCGCGCTGCCGGACAGTGCGGCCAGGCCTGCGCCGGCCGACTTGCCGCCAAGCTTCTCGATGAGCGGCTGCATCTGGTAATAGAACGCGTCGGTGCGCAACTTCTTGGCCGCGTTGCCGCCCGATTCGGCGAAATTGTTCCACTCGTCGCTGCTGACCTTGCCACCGGTCGCCGTCTGCATCTTCTGCACGACGTTCGCTTCGGCGCGAACCGCTTCGCCATCCTTCGTGCCGCCGCGCAGGTCGATCACCTTCATCATGCCCATGAACTGGTCGACGTTCTTCTTCGCGTCTTCCTTGCCGAACAGCGCCTCGTTCGCGAATTTCATGTCCTCGAGCACCGGCATGGCGACCCGTGCGCGTTGCTCGTCGCCGCCCACCGCCGACAGCGTCTCGCGCATCAGGCTCAGGTTGTCGATGGTCGACAGGCCATAGGCCTGCTGCGCGCGCGCGAACTTCACCGCATCGGCCGACGCACCCGCCGCGCGCATGCGCAGCGTTTCGCTTTCGGCCTGCTTCGCGGCGTCGAGCGGACCGGACAGCATGCCGAGCATGTTCTTGCCGACGCCCTTGACCGACTCGCCGCGCTTCGCCCACTTCTCGCCGACGCCGCGCAGTGCGTCGATCTTCGCGCGCCGGGCGTCGGCTTGCTGCTGGCGCCGGGTGTCGTACCCGCGCACCCCTGCGTCGATCATCGACGCACGCGACGCCATCGTCGCGCGGAGGTTGCGCTCGTCCCGCGACAGGTTGCGCGTGTCGATGCCCGCGCCGGCGAGCTGGGTGCGCATGGCTTGTACGCGGCCGGCCTGGTAGTGGTGCGCGGACGCCAGGTTCTCGGCCGCGCGTTGCGCCTTGTTGAAGTCGCTGATCATCTGTTGCGACGGCGAGCGGGTCGCGCGCAGCGACTGGGCGAGTGTGTCGACGCGCGCGCGTGCCGCCGAGAGATCCGATGCCGTATTGGCGAGGCCCTTGCGCATCTCGCGAAACTCGCCGATGCGCTTCTGCGTCTTCGCCATGTCATCCAGCTCGCGGCGGGTGGCCCGCAGCGAATCGGCCAGCCCCTTGTTGCCGGTCAGCATCATTTGCAGGGGCTTCGTCATGTTGTCGACCATGTCGAACATGACGCGCAGTTTCGTGGTGTTGTCCATCGTCGATCGTTTCGCTCATTGGGCGCCGGCGCGTACTCGTGCGCGCTCGCGCCAGTCCATCAGCTCGGCCAGGCTGAAGGCATCCATCACGGGCGGTGTCCAGCCGAACACCGTCGCGATGTCTGCCATCGGGTCTTCTACGCGGTCTGGGAGGCCAGTCGGGATTTCACGGCCTTCGGCATCAAAAAACCGGCGAAGATGCCTCCCAGTTGCACGAGGTCGGCGGGGTCGATGCTGGCGACGTCGGCTTCGGTCAGCATCGGCGAGCTGATGCGCGGCAGCACTTTCGACAGCGCGACGACGTCGAGGCTGACGAGGTCGGACAGCGACACGCCGCGCAGCTCGCCCGATTTCGGCTTGCGCAGCGTGATCGACGTGATCGTCTGGTTGCCGCGCACGAGCGGCGTGTCGAGCGTGTGGGTGGACGGATCGTCCTGGTCGGGCGCGGCGACGGCGGACGTATCGGCCTGCGAGTCGTTCGCGGCCGGGTCGGGTTGCATCGGATTCATGGTGGTCCTGTCGGTGATCAATCGGGGGGAAGGGCGGGGAAGGGCCCGGCCGGCGTAACCGGCCGGGCGGCGGATTACAGGCCGATCGCGTTGCGCAGCGCGGCGAACAGGTCGTTGCCGTTGACCTTCTCGATCATGTTGACGAAGTCGATCTCGATCACGTCCTGGCCGTTCACGGACAGCTTGTAGTAGCTGGCGACGGTCGTGACCTTGAACGCGGTGTCTTCCTTCGACTTCGCGGTGCCCGGGTCGATTTCGCTGTGGCGGCCGCGGATGACGATCTCGATCGCGTCGACGTTGGTCGAATCCTCGGACTGGTAGCCGCCGGCGAAGCGCAGCAGCACGCCGTCGTGCTTCGTGATCGCGTATTGCCCGAGCACGGAGCGCATGAAGCCGCCGCAGGTCCATTCGAGCTGGATCCCTTCCTGCCCGAAGTCGACCTTGATCGGGCCGCTCATGCCGCCGCCCTGGTAGTCCTCCATCTTGCGCGTGAGCTTCGGCAGCGTGACTTCGACAACCTGGCCGACGAAGTTCTCGCCGTTCTGGAACAGGTTGAATCCCTTGAGTTTGCGAGGCATACCCATCGTGTTTGACTCCTGGTGAGGCCGGTCGTTACGCGCTGACGCGCGCGGCGAAATCGGCGAGGTAACGGTCGGTGATGCGCTGGCGCAGCATCAGGTTTTCGAGCGGCGGAACCGGCGTGTATTCGTAGTCGAGATACGCCTTGCCGGACTTCAGCACGTCGGTCGTGTTCGGCTCCGGGTCGTACCAGGCCGAGCCGCCGATCAGGTAGCCCTGCGAGATCCATTCGCGGAACTTGGCGTTGATCGTTTCGATGATGTCGCGCGGCAGCGACGGGTTGAGCGGGCCGTCGATGATCGCCATCTGCGCTTCGGCGATCGAATCGGCGATGACCTGTGCGGTGCGCGTGTAGTTCTCGAACGCGAACAGCGGATCGTCCGAGCACGTGCGCGAGCCCCAGAAGCGGAAGCCGTTGCGGTTCACGAGCGTCGTCACGTCCTGCTCGTTGAGGAAGCCCGCGTCCGTCGCCGGATCCTGCAGGTCCCACGACACGTCGGCGCTGATGCCGGTGACGCCGTTCACGCCGACGTTCGACAGCGTCTTGTGCCAGCCCGTGTCGTTGTCGATCTTCGCACGCAGGCCGGCCGCATATGCGGTGGCCGGCACCACGACCGTCTTGTTGGTCGTGTCGTCCCACGCGAGGAAGTCCGGCCAGACGACCATCAGTTCGCGCTGGCTGAACTGCTTGCGATAGGTGACGGCTTCTTCCTTCGTCTTGCAGCCGTTGGCCGACACGTACGCGAATGCGCGCAGCGACTGCGCGATCGACGCGAGCGCCGTGGCGACGGGTTGCGTGTCGAGGCCCGGCGTCGCGAGGATGCGCGGCTTCACGCCGAAGCGTGCCTGCGCACCGAGCAGCGCCTTCATGCCGGTGTACTTGCCATCGGCGGTGACGGTGCCGATCACGTTGGTCGCCGTCTCGGCGGCGTCCTTGCCGTCGGCGACGCGCACGACGATCGTGACGGGCTTGGTCTGCCGGCCGATCGCATCGAGCGTGCGGCGCAGCGTGCCTTTGGTGCCGGCCTTGCCGAGCGCGGCGACGACGTTGGTCAGCAGGACGGGCGTGTCGAGCGGGAAGGCGGTGGCATCGGCGTCGGACGCGGTGCAGACGATGCCGACGACGGCCGTCGACACGGTGCGGATCGGGCGCGAGCCCTCGTTGATTTCGATGACGCGTACGCCGTGGTGATAATCCTGCGGCATGGTGTGTGGCTCCTGTGTATGCAGATCAGATGAAAGAGAACGGGAGAAATCCCGTGCGGATCAGGCCGCGGGGTCCGCGACCGGAGCTGCAGGTGCGCTGGGCTCGTCGGGTTGGGGTTCGGGCTGCGGCGTTGGCTGCGGCTGCGGTTCCGGTTCCGGCTTCGAAGGCGGAGGCGGGACGTACGGCGCCGGTGTAGTCGGCCACGTCACCGAATCGGGGAACGTGTCGGCCTGGACGACCGAAACGAGTGCCATCTGGTAGGCCGACCAGGCCTTGAAGTAGTAGACGCCTTCGTCATCGAGCAAGCCCGCTGCGTAGGCATCGGCCTTGCCGGCGTTCGCCTTGCGTGCGGCTTCCAGGCGGCGCTCGAACTCGGCCATCGCGGCGTCGCGTTTTTCGCGCTCGAGCAGCGCAGCCGGGATTGCCCACGCGCCGTTGATCCACGCGTGGCGCGGCGACGGTTGCGGTTCGGTCGTCAGGCCGAGTTCGTCGGGCGTCTTGCCGGCGGTCGCGATTTCGACCGGTTCGCCCGTGTCGGTGCGATAGCAGAGGCGGCCGCGGAAGTCCGGCAACAGCGTCCACGCGTTGTCGCGATAGAACGGCCAGGTCGTCGGCGTGCGCGCCGGCGGCTCGTCGAACGTCGCCCATGACGGCACGAGCCAGCGTTCGGAGTTGCGCGGATCGGCGTCGGGCTGGCCGCTGCTCAGGTATTCGCCGGTCGACTGGTTGTAGTGGTGGATCAGCATGTTTCGGGGTCCAGGTTAATAAGCGCGGATCAACGCGAGCAGCGCGACGTTGCGCGAACGCGATTCGTTGGCGCCGTCGAGGTTGACGGTGATGGCGTGGCTGTGGCGACCGGAGCCGCCGATGCCGACGTTGTGGCCGTGGTTGCCGGCTTCGCTCAACCAGATGCCGGTACCTGCGCCCTCGGTGCCGTGCATGTCCTGCCGGTCCCAGTTGTACGGGCCCCAGCCCTGGCCGTAGGAGGTGGCGACGACGCCGACACGACCCATCCGGACACCGTGTGCGTGGCCGGGGTCATTGACGCCGTGGCCGTGCTGTCCCTGCCCGTCGGTCCAGGCCGAGTGCGCGTGATCGCCAACTTCGGCCGCGCTGGCGACGTGGCCGTGCGAGCGGTTCGCGCTGTCCTGCCACGAGCCGAGGATGCGATTGGTGTCGACGCCGCGGGCGTCGTCCCAGCACCGGATGAATTCGCCGCGCAGCTCCGGCAGGCGGAACGTCGTCGAGCCGTCGCCGGACGAGAAACAACCCCATCGCTGGTTGCGCCATTCATCGTCCGAGACAAGCGTGCCGCTGGCCTGCGCATAGGCCCAAAGCGCGGGGTAGTCGGCGCGATTGACGAGCACACCGTTGGCTTTCAGGAACCCGGCGCGCGGCAGCGTGCGCGGCTCGAATACGATCTGGCCGACCGTCGCCGTCGAAATGGCCGCCAGTACCCATTCGGTCGTGGCGAGCGCTTTAGAGCGATCTCCCGTCGCAGGTGTCGGGCCCTGCACGGGTGTCTGGAAGGTCGTTCCGCCCGGTGTGAATGAAACCTGCGCAATCCCGTTACAGGTCACGCCGAACGACCCGTCGTTGATGTGGTAAAGGCCCGTGTCCGGCGCACCGTCGTTGATGAACGTGAGGGACGGTGCTTTTGCGCTGCCTTCCGACAGGAAAATCCGCTTGCCCGGATCGAACCAGAGATCGCCCGACATCGTGCCGCCGGTCCGACGGTCGAGCGGGGTGAGGTTTGCCGTGTGCCACACCACGTTGCCGTTGATGCGGAAGGTATGGTCGTCCAGGATGTACTGGAACGAGTCGGCTTTACCCCACCAGCCCACCGAATGGGCATTGGCGTAGAAATGGCCGTCGACAGGGCCGAGCCGGATGTGTCCTTCATCCGTATTCCTGCCGATTGCGAGATCACCGCCGATGTTTGTCAGGGCGCCGCTGTCGCTGATGCGGACGATCCCGTCGGCGAGCGACCAGGCAAACGGACGGAAATCATTCCACTGACCCTCCGGATCGCCCTTGTTCGTCGACAGCAGATACACGTTCGTGCCGTCGTTGCGCAGGAAGGCGCCGTAGTCGTTGGAGATTGCGCGGAATTGCGCGCCGGCGTAGTCCATTGCACGGGAGGTCAACCCGCCCTTGAACGTGGCGTTTCCGCCAACCTGCAGCAAGTGCGTGCCGGCGTCCTTCGGTTGACCGATCAACACGTTGCCGTTCTGGCTGATGGAGGCCTTGGTCTCGCCCAGGACCTGGAAATTGATCCCGACGCTGCCGCCGGTCACACCGGCATTCGACGCATCCGTGGTCGAATTGAGCACGAGCGGGCTCGCGTTCGCAGGATACGAATACGAGTTCACTGCGTTGAGCACGCCGGCCGATAGCGCCACACGCTGTGCGGATCCGTAGCGCGCCACGGCGAGACCGTTGTTGACTTGCAGACTGTTCGTGCCGTCGTCGCTCGTCATCCCGATCAGCACACGGCCACCGTAAGCGACGCGCAGGGCGAGCGCCTGATTCGCGTCGTTCTCGTTGTCGTTGACCGCACGGTTGAGCCACAGGTCGACGTATTCGCGCCCCCAGGCGCCGTTGTCGAAACCCGAGCGCATCGTCGCGACGAGGCGCGACCCGGTATCGGTACCGGTACCGCTGAACGTGCCATACAGGCGCATGCGGCCTTCACGCCCACTCTTGCCCGACGGCGGGCGAATCGAGACATGCGCCGTATCCGGACCCGCATCGAACTCGGTGACGACAGGCCCGGTGAACTTCGCCCCGGTCAACGCCGCGTATCGCGACGCCGCGGTTTTCGGCGTCACGGCGCGCGTATCGTCCGCACCGGCGTTCACCTCCGCCTGCGTCGCCAGCTCGACCACGCCTTGCCGCTCCGTGGTCGCCGGCGGATTGAGAAACGACGCATCGCCAAAGACGAGTTTCGTCGCGTCGATCGTCGCGAACTGCAGGTCGGACGACAGCAGCAGCATCGCGGCCGGCGACTTCTCCATGATCGGCGTCGCCTGGCCATAGCTGGCCAGCAGCACACCGTTCTCGAGATAGAGGCCGAACCCGTACAGCGAGTACTGGTCTGCGGTGTCGTCCTTCAGCGTCGTATGAATCGTGTCCGGCGCGACGTTGGCGCCGCCGAAGGACTTGATCCGCTTCAGCTCGTTCGGCAGCTTCGTGAGCCCCTTGTCGGCGACGAACGGCGCGTTCGCCAGGCCGATTTCCACGACCTGGTGGGCGTTCGTGCCGCCGTTGCCGGCGGCGACGAGCGCGGCACGGCCGGCGTCGGTGATGATGATCTGGGTTGCCATGTGCGATCAGTAGTCGGTGAGGTTCAGGCGGCGATAGGCCGCCACGCGCGCGGCGGCGCCGACCGGTTGTCGGCCCCGCATCTCGAAGCCCTGCGTGAACGTGTAGTGCGCCCGTACGGGCTTGGTCCGGTCGATTTCCGCGAGGATGTCGGCGACGTATTCGGCGGTCGGCGGTTGGCCCTCCTGGCCGCTGACCGTCATCACGAGGTCGAACGTGCCGGGCTGGCCAGTCGGGCGCTGCTCGAACCATTCACGCAGGACGATGTTTCCGCCGAACGCCGCGACGACTTCGCGCACCGCGGCGGCGGTGCCCTTGCGGCGGGCGATCGGAATCGCCTGCCCGACCCGGGCGCGTTTCACGTACTCGGGCCAGTAGTCCTTCCAGGCGTCGACGCCGAGGTGCCACGCGAGCCACGGCAGCAGGTCGGAGCGGATCGCGTCCGGATTCATCAGCGTCGCGAGCGGCGTCGGCACGTCGTCGATGCGGGCGTTCGTCGCGGCGAGCCGGCGTTCGAGCCGCGTCGCGTTCGGCGGGAGGACGTCATTCATTGCTGTACACCCCGCCGTCGATCAGCTCGATCCCGGTGCAGTACGGCGCCTGCTGCTTCGTCGCCGGCAGGCCGGCGAGCGGGCTTTCGAGGATGACCTTCTGCACGCCGGCCGCGCGGGCGGCCGCGTAGATCCCGTCGAGCGTGACTTCCATCCCGAGGCGGTGCATGGATTCGGTGTATTTCTTCATCGCGCGGTTGGCTTCCGCGAGCGCCACCGCGCGATCCGGGCCGGCAAAGAACACGAGCCGCGCGCGCACCTGGTAGCGCAGGATTTCCGCGCCGCGCACGGTGACCTTGTCGGTGAGCGGCCGCACGTCGTCGGCCTGCAGCGCGGCCGCCACCGCGGCGATCAGTGCAGGGTCCGCCGTGCCGTCGCCATCGCGCGCCAGCACCGAGACGAGGACTTCGCACGGCGCCGGGCTGACGGCCGACGCGTCGAGCACGCGGCCGTCCGCGTTACGTGCGTGCGAAACGTACGCGCCTTCGGGGCCGGCGACGGACAGGCTCTGCGGCGCGAGCTGCGTGCGGGCGCGCAGGTCGGTATCGCTTTCCATGACCGCCGCGAGGTTGTGTTCCGGATCGGCGGGCGTGATCGTCAGGCGCCGGATGCCGAACAGCGCCGCGAGATGATCGAGGTCCGTGCCGACCGCGTAGGCGAGCATCACGGCGCGCGCGGCGTCGTTCACGCGTTGCCGCAGCACGATTTCGCGGTACGCGTTTTCCTGCAGCAGCTTCACGATCGGCTCCGATTCGAGCGCGAGCGTCGCGATGATCTCGGCCCGTTCGTCGGCCGGGTAGAGCGATACGAACCGTGCCTTGCGCGCGGCAAGCAGGGTTTCGTAGTCGATCGTTTCGACGACGTCGGGCGACGGCAGTTGCGAGAGGTCGATCGGCGTCACGCTCATGCCGGGCTCCCGTTCGTCACCGGCACGCGGGTCGACACGGCCGTGCCGTTCTCGCCGGTCCAGCCTTCGATGTCGAGATAGACCGACCCGGCCGCCGCATTCGCGTCGTCCGAGGCGAGCACGACGCGGGTGAGCGTCAGGCGCGGTTCCCAGCGCATGAGCGCCGTCGCGACGGCCGCGTACAGCCGGGTGCGCACGGTGCCGTTGCCGGGTGCGTCGATCAGGTCGGGCAGCTCGGAGCCGAACGTGCGGCGTTTCACGCACGACGCGAGCGGCGTCGTCACGATCCTGCCGATCGACTGGTAGAAGTGGTCCAGGCCCGAGATCGAGCGGCCGGTGTTCGCGTTCATGCCTTTCATTGCGGTGCGCTCACGAGTTGTCCATCGCCTTGTTCGCGATGCGTGTGATGCGGGAGGCTGATGCCCTGGGATTTCACCTCGCGGGTGAAGGTGGCGGCGCCGTCGATCTGCATCGTGGCGCCGCCGCCGGTGCCGCCGGTGCCGGTCATGCCCGATTCGAACGCGAACGGGCCCTTGACCGTCATCGCGCCGGTGCAGGTCGTCTGCGGGGCGTCGAACGTGATGCGTTCGGCCTTCACGGTGGCGTCGCGGGTCTGCACCACGACCGATCCCGGCGCGACGATGCGCACGGTCGCGCCGGCGGGCAGCTCGGCCGTGAGCGCATGCGCGGCGTGGTCGTACGTGATGCTTGCGCCGTCGGGGTAGACGCGTGCGTGGGTGTCCGGGCTCGAGGCGGGTGCCGGCGCGGCATTCGAATAGACGCCGCGCAGCGCGACGCCCTGCGCCGGATCGCCCATCGGACAGAGCAGCACGACCTGTTCGCCCGGCGTCGGCGGCAGCCAGTCGCGCGTGCCGCCGGCGGTGCCGGCGACCCACGGAATCCAGTTGGTCTGCAGGCCGCTGCCGTCGGAGTCGGCGTCGCCGACCGAGACGCGACACAACGCAGCCGCATGGTCGACCGCGAGGATCGTTCCCTTGCGCACCGCGTTGCGTGCCTGCCGTTGAATTTCATTTGCGTCCATGCAGCCATGGTGACGGCCGGGCAGCCAGGGCGCGAGCGATGGCCTGTGTCGTCGCAACGAGGACAGCGCGCACCGGATGCCGGCGCGAAGGCGCGCGTCGAGAATCGCATCACCGGTCAGTGTGAGGATGGCGTCGTGCGCCTGGGCGATGTCGCCAGCGAGGCTGGAATGCGTGAGCGGATCGATGCTCAGAGGGGCGACAGGGCGGCGGTGCGATGGATCGCGTGACGGTGAAAGGCAGGCGGGTGTTGTGCGGCGGGACACCAGGATGGAGCGTGCATGGAGGTGTTGCCACGAGCGACGACGTCGACGCGGCGCGTCGCATGTGCCGGTCGATTCGAGGGCGATGCGCGAGCAGGCGATCGGCGTTGCGATCGCGACAGGCGAGTTGGCCACGGCGGACGAAACGACGAGGGCGAGACGAGATGTCCGGCAGCGACGCGCAGCCGTTCCGGCAGCGAATGAACGCGGCGGAACATTGCGCACGCACGGTGTACGGTGTTCGTTCGATAGCACGCGGCGTCGATGCCGTGTGCAGGAAAACGGGCGGCCGTCAGCTGGCCTTACCTGATCAATGAACGCTGCAGAAAACCGAGCACGCGCGGTGCATGGTGTTCTCTCGACCGCACGCGGCGTCGATGCCGTGTGCAGGAAGACGGGCGGCCGCCAGTTGGGCTTACCTGATGAATGAACGTTGCAGAAAACCGAGCACGCGCGGTGCATGGAGTTCTCTCGACCGCACGCGGCGTCGATGCCTTATGCAGGAAGAGGGGCGGCTGCCCGCCGGGCTTACCTGATGAATGAACGCAGCAGAACACCGCGCACGCGCGGTGCACGGCGTTCGTTCGATAGCACGCAGCTCCGATGCCTTATGCAGGAAGAGGGGCGGCCGCCCGCCGGGCTTACCTGATTTGCGGCAGCGCGACCCAGGTCAGCGTGTTGGCCGGATCGACCTGCGTATCGTCGACGTGGGTGATCACATGCCGGCCATCAGGCCCGGTCGTGACGTTGACGCTTTCCGTCAGCGCCAGCCGGATCGACAGGTCGACTGCCGCCTGGTCGCGAACGCCGACCTCGAAGGCGATGCCGCTCGTACGTGCGGCAGGGTTCGTCACGAGATCCGGCTGGTTCTTGCGGACCCATTCGACGACCGCGACGAACACGGGATCCGTGTCGCCGGAGAAATTCGTCGCGAGCACGTGGGCCGTGTACCGGTATTCGAACGACGGCGTCAGCGTGCCGGTCGTCGCGATCGATCCCTGCTCGACGAGCACGGTCAGCGCGCCCGGTTCGGTTCCGAGCGACGGGATCGCGGCGACGAGCGCCCGCCGCAGGCTGTCTGGCTTAATCATGCGGATGTGCTCCGTGGTCGGGTACGGGCGTGCCGGCCTGGCACGCCGCGATCATGTCGACTTGGGCTGCGCAGGTCGCCCACGCAGCCTTCGCGAGCGTGAGCGCGGCATCGAGCTCACCGTTGGTGCGGGGCGCGAGCATCGGCAGCGTGCAGGGGCTCACCGCCTGGCACGTATTCGACGTAAGCGTCGGCGCCGGTGAGAGCGGGATTGGCTTGCAGGCGGACAACATCGTCAGGCAGACGAGTGCCAGCCCAGGCGCGAAGCGCGGCGTTTTCATCGGTCAATCTCCGGTTTTCAAGTCGGGTGGCGTCGAGCTTCGATGCGATCGCGGCCTGCGAGCGGTCGAGCCGGGCCTGCTGTCGGGCGCGCTCGGCCGTGTCCTGCCGCATGCGCGAGATGACGTCGTCGCGCCCGGCAAGCGCCTGTCGTGCATCGACGAGTTGCTGCCGGGTGGCGCCGAGGTCGGCGTGCAGCGCATGCACGTACAGCGCCGCGGCGGCGCACGCGGCAAGCGCGGCGACGCAGGCAGCGAATTTCGCGGCGAGCGCGTTCATGCGGCGGGCGTGGCGCCAACGGATGCGGATCCGCCCGGCGTCGACGCGGCCGGTTGCGACGCATAGCGGTCATAGGCGCGCGCGAGCTTCACGTCGTACAGGTTCGCCGCATAGTCGGGGCCGTTGTACGCGCGTGCGAATGCGGCCCACTGGCGGTCGCGGAGCGCGCGGCGCAGTGCGTTGTCGGCCGCGATGTAACGGACGAAGGCGTCGAGGTGCTGGGCTTCGCCGCTCTCCATGCACGCGACGAATTCGTCGATGCCGGCATAGCCGAGGCGTTCCCAGTGATAGCCCATCACCTGGAACGCGCCCCAGCTCGCGGATTCCCAGGCGGCGCCGGCATCGATCGACTCGGCCGCCGCGAGGCGCGTGTATTCCGCGGCGCCGCCGCGATAGCCGCCGCGTGTGCGCGACACGATGTCCGGCTGTCGCGCCGCGAACGGTGCGGGATCGATGCCGCGTGCCTGCAGCCGTTTCCAGAACACGTGGCGTTCGAACAGGATCACGGGCCGGCCGTCGGGCAGGAACCCGGCGCCGCGCGACTCGACTTCGTTGACCGCGCGAATGCACGCGAGCGGCACGTCGAGCGTGCGTGCGGCGCGTTCGAGATCGGCGAGCGCGAGGTGGGTCGGGTCGCGCCGGCCGGTGGCCAGCGCGGCACAGGTCTTCGGGCCGGCGATGCCGTCGTCGACGAGGCCGGTGTTCCGTTGCAGCGCGATCACGGCGGCTTCGGTCGCCGCGTCATAGAGGTGCGTGACCTGCACCGGATAGCCGGCGCGGATCAGCCGGCGTTGCAGCAGGCCGACGTCGTCACCGTGGTCGCCGAGGCGGCGGGTCTTCATGATTCATTCACTCCTGAGCAGGCGAGCGACGTTGCCGCGCGTGCCGCAGACGGACATCGCCAGCAGGACCGCGGTGGCCGCTTCGAAGAAGCCGACGGAGCCGGCATGCAGCAGCAATTCGATCGATGCGCCGCCGGCGACCGCGACGACGATCCAGGCGAACCAGGACGCGCGATGCCGGTGCCGCGCACCGTTGCGCCGGTAGGTGAGCACGCGCACGAGCACGGCGACGTGCGCGCAGAGCGCGATCAGCACGAGCGGGAGCGGCATGTCATCCCCCCTTGCGGAACAGCGCGAGCAGGTCCAGCGTCTTGACCCGTTCGATGAGTTGCAGCGTGACGGCGATGACGAGCGCGGCCGCGAAGAACGCGGCGACGCCCGTCGAATGGATCGGCGTGGCGCCGACGATTTCCGGTGCGGCGAGATAGCCCATCACGAGCGAGATCAGCAGGTAGGCGGCGCGCCGAGCGACGCCGATCTCCTTCGACGTGACGACCACGAGCGCGGCGCCCGTGAACGCGCCGATCAGCGCGTTGCCGTCGATGCCGGGCGCGAGCCCGGCGACGCCGATCGCGGCGGACAGCATCGCGGCGGTGGTGAGGTTCGGTTCGGCCATGCAGGCGATTCCAGGGTCAGTCAAACAGTTGCAGCAACGGCCGTGCGCGCGTGGCGGTGTCGAGCGGCGGCAAATGGACGGGCGTGTCGGCCGGCAGCACGACGCCGAGGCTGGCGAGCCCGGTGTTGGCTTCGAGCACGGTTTCGACGGTGCCGTCCGTGCGGCCGTAATGGCGCCAGCACAGCGCGTCGACGGTGTCGCCCTGCAAGGTGCGCACGATCATGGCCGGCGCTCCTGATGCGGGAACGCGACGCAGTCGCCGGCCGGCGCGGGGTGGAGGCTTGTCGAGGTCGTGCTGCTTGCCATGGCGAGGTCCCGGGCGTGAGGCAGTGGAGAGGGTTCCCATGGTCGAGCTTCACCGGGCGGCGTTCAACGACACGCATGCGTGGACTGTGCGGAGACACAGCGCGGCGCGTGTCGGGACGTGCATCGCGTCTTACGCTTTCAGGGGAGGGCTGGATGATCGCGAGCGGGCGGGCGAACGAACGGGCATGGCGTGTGCCGTGCAGCCGGATTGCAGCTGGCGTGAGCCGGGGCGGCCTTGGTTGACCTTGTGCAGCCTTGGTTTTGCGCTGTGCGCCGCGCGTCGCGCCTTGCCGGGCAAGGGCCGGGCGAACGTAGGTAAAACTCCGAAGGCAGGGGTTGCTGGTTCGATCCCAGCCGGGCAAGTCGAAGCTGGTCAGGTTCTCGGCGGTGTCGTTACTTCATCGTTGCCCCCTGACTACGATGAAATTGCAGTTAGCCGGTGCCGGTCAGCCGTGTTTCTGCTGTTGCTGGCGCGGCTGCCGGTGGCGACTCGATCACCTGCGCAACGGGCAGGTGCGTTTTCGACGTTTCCAGGCCCGGCAACCCCTCGCGATCGCCGACTTAGCGGATGACCGCAGCGTTCCAGGCGAGGTGCGGCTTGTGGTCGAGCCTCGCGTGGTTCCACGGCTCGACCTTCAGCCGGTCGTGGAACGCCTGGGCCTGCGCTTGGTTGCGGGTGCTGGTGCTGCCTTGTACGACCGGACCGCCCCCGGTGGGGTGGTCGAGCGTAATGCCAAGGCTGCCGCGGCGCGGCGGCGGATCAACCGGTGAGCGTTGAACGAAGGTCGATTGGCGCCGGCGTGATTTGATGCATGTCGAAGATCACCACTTCGTTGTACCCGGTTCGCAGCCACGGGGCGGGGCAGAACAGTCGATATTGAGGGCCGACGTTCCAGTAGCGGCCGAGGTTGCGCCCATTGACCCATACAATGCCTTTGATCCAACCACGCATGTCCAGGAACGTATCGCCTACCTGGTTAAGCATGAGGGCAGCCTTGAAGAACAGACCGGGTCGCGTCGGGTCGGTGCAGCGTTGCCGCAACCTCGTGATGTACTCGGCGTCCATCGGGAGCGCATACGTTGTCCATTCACGCAACGGCTTCGCACCGACCGTCACGTCCCCGTTGATCCCCTTTCGATCAATCAGGTCGTCGCCGTAGTTGACGCGACCCATGCCTTCGACGAGCACGTCGAGTACCTGGCCACCGGTCGGAAGTGTGACGTGCTCGCTGTTTGGTACGACGCGCAGCCCTTCCGCGAGATAGCGCGGCATTTTCGCTCGCGTGACGCCGCCTGCATATTTGGCGTCGACGAACACGGTCGCATAGTCATGAACATCGCCGGTTGACAGCGGGCCGCCCGCTCCGCCGATGTCGGCGTGGCGGTAAAGAACGAAGCCGGCCTGTTGGCCGTGCATTTCCATCGGCCTCGGCGCGTCGCTCGTCGCGATCGGTGCCGGCAGGTTGTCCCATAGCGATGCGAAGAGAAATGGCCGCAGCGAATGATCGCCGGCGAGTTCAATCGTAGGCAGTGAGGCCGGTACGGGCGGGAGCGGTTCGGATAGGTGCGCCTGAATCAGGTCGCGGTAGCGCGTGAAGCTGCCCGCTGCACGTCCCTGCTCGTCGATTGGTGCGAAGTAGTCATAGCTCGTGATGTCAGGTTGATAGTCGCCTGTCTTGTGATCGCGGTTCGCGCCGGCCGTGAAGCCGAAGCTCGTGCCGCCGTGGATCACGTAAATGCTGAACGACAAGCCATAACGCATGAAATCCGATAGCTCGCGCGAGATATCGGAATCGTCCCCCTGGAATTTCTGGTCGCCCCAATGGGTAAAGAAGCCCGGATAGACTTCGCCGCCCATGACAGTAGAACCAGGGAATTCTTCGCGTATCCGATCAATGTCGTGCGCCTTTGGCCCACTGAGGCCGATCGCGCAGCCGTCAAGCGCAGTTCGATTTTCCCGCAATTGCTTGACGCCATCGTCGGTAAAGAACGGTCCCGCGATGCCGCCGTCAACCCATGCGCGCCGTATTTCCTCCAGATAGGCGATGTCGTCGCCGTAGGTCGCATACTCGTTTTCGATCTGGATCAGCAAGATCGGCCCGCCGTTTGCCGACATCAACGGGCGCACTCGCGGCACCAGCTCGGCAATGTACTGGCGTGCCGCATCCATGAAGCGCGGGTCACGGTGCGAGCCCACACGCAATTGGATGTCATCGTGTGCGAGCAGGCGTGAAGGGATGCCACCGAGATCCCACTCGCCACAGATATACGGGCCGGGCCGTAGCAGCACCCACATGCCTTCGTCCTGGCAGAGCTGCATGAATGTTTCGACGTCGCGCTCGTCTGACTCGAAATCGAATTTACCCGCGGCCGTCTCGTGGAAATTCCACATGACGTAGACGGCGATGGTGTTCATCCCCATTGCCTTTGCCATCTGGATTCGGTGGCGCCAGTACTCGCGCGGGATGCGCGCCGGATGCATCTCGCCGCTACGAATCTGGAATGGCGCACCGTCGAGCAGGAAGGTGATGCCGTCGTCGCCAAACGTCAGGATGTGACTGCTCCCGTTTTTTGGCGTGGGGCCGGCCAGGATTTGCCGTGGCTCGAATGTCACGGACGTCTTGTCGCGACCGCATGCCCCGAGAAGCGGCACCAACGCTGCCGCCATCAAAAAGTTTCGCCTGTTCAAACTTATGTTCCGGTTCTTTTCTAGGGATTCACCGAGCCTGGCCCTGGCTCGCCTTTCAGTAGCACAACATTATCTTACGAATCCAATCTTCGGGTCGGATCGGGGGCCGTTACCGGCCGCACCACAGGCACCCGGCGCAGCCGGCGTGCCGGTGTCGTGTTGCCTCGCCGTTGTGCGAGAATCGCCCGCAACGACAACTCCAAGCGACGATCGCGGCGGCCGTCCGCGCATCGCGCCGACTCCCGATGGCTGCCATTCCGTCTACCTCGACCGCAGTCGATGCCCGCGCGCTGACCGATGCGCAGCAGGCGTTGCTCGCGCGTCTGCACGCCTATTCCCCCGACGACCCGAACGCGCCGCTGCCGTACAGCCGGCGCCTTGCCGAAGCCGAAGGCTGGTCGCACGCGCACGCGCTGGCGGTGATCGACGAATACAAGCGCTTCGCGTTTCTCGCGCAGGCGGCCGGACATCCGGTCACGCCGTCGGTCGCGGTCGATGCCGCATGGCATTTCCACCTGCAATACACGCTCGAATACTGGGACGTCTTCTGCGCCGGTGTGCTGCGCGCGCGGCTGCATCACATGCCCGGCACGGGCGCGCCGGACGAGGCCGCCGTGTATGCGCAGCATTACCGCGACACGCTCGACAGCTATCGCCGGTTGTTCGGCTGCGAGCCGCCGGCGTCGATCTGGCCGCCGCCACCCGGCCTGCGGGTCGCGCC
>NZ_JAAGPG010000151.1:0-17492 GCF_017104665.1 Burkholderia sp. Se-20378
TTGGTCTGCAGCACCAGCGCCATGTCCGGCCCCGGCACCGCGTAGATGGCCGCCAGCGCGGCGAGATAAATCAACAGCAAATGCGTGGAAATCATGGTCTGCCCCTGTCCTCTTACGACGATATGTTGCCGCCAGGGGACGAGGGATTATTGGCCATATTTGGCTCATGATTGGCGATCATTGGGGGAATCCGCCACAATCATGAAATCCAGAAAAGGATTCCGCCAACATGACCGAACTCGACAAAACCGACCGCGCCATCCTTGCCGCGGTGCAGCGCGACGGCCGCCTGCCGATCGCGCGTCTCGCCGATTCCGTGGGCCTCTCAGAGACCCCGTGCGCGCGGCGCCTGAAGCGCCTTGAAAACGACGGCTACATCGAGCGCTATCGCGCGCAGCTGTCGCGCCAGGCGCTCGGGTTCGGTGTCGTCGCATTCGTGCTCGTGCGGTTCGCGACGCACGACCGCAAGACCGCCGACCGCTTCGAGCGGGAAGTGCTCGGGATCGAGCGGATCCTGGCGTGCCACAACGTGGCGGGCACCGCCGACTATCTGCTGCAGGTCGTGGCGCGCGATCTCGACGACTACGGCACGTTCCTGCGCGAATCGCTGCGGATGCTGCCGGGCGTGACGTCGATCGAATCCGCGCTGTCGCTGCGCGAGGTCAAGCATGACGCGGGGTTGCCGGTGCCGTGATGCCGGCGGGCGGACGGCACGCACAAGCCGAACCCGCCCCCCGATCCGTCACTTCGACGCCGATCGATGTGGACATCGCCGGGCAGGCCGTGCCGCCGCAACACTCGTTCACATAATTGAGCCCGGCGGCCTAAGCGATGTCGGGCGGCTGGTGCGCGCGTTCGAGATCTTCGAGAAACGCTTCCACGAGCGGATTGCCGCGCCCGTTGCGCGCGACGACCATGTGGAACGTCACGTCGTAGCGCAGTTGCTCCGGATTGAGCGGCGTGAGCAGCCCCTGCGCGACGTACGGCGCCGCGAAGTGCTGCGGCAGATAGCCGAGGTGGTGGCCGGACAGGATCAGCAGCGCGACGGCCTCCATGTTGTCGGCGGTCGCCGTCACACGGTCGGGCGTCGTCGACATCTGCGCCTCGGGCAGCGGATACGAGCGCCACGCCCATTCGAAGCCCGCGACGTCGGCCGGCGTCAGCGCGCCGGCGCCGTCGAACAGCGGATGACCACGGCCGCAGTACGCGACCTGGCGCTCGATGAACAGCGGCGTGTAGTGCAGCGTCGGCACCCGGTGCCAGAAGTAGCCGACCGCGATCTGGATCTCGTCGCTCAGCAGCTTCTCTTCGAGATCGCCCGGCGCGCGCACGGAGATCGAGAAACGCACGGCCTCGTCGCGGGTGCGGAACGCGGCGATCGCCTCGGCGATCCGCGCGTTCTGGCTCACCGGCGTATGGCCGATCAGGCCGATGTGCAGCGTGCCGACCAGTTGGCGGTCCATGTGCCGCGCGGCCATCCCGAATTCGTCGAGCGCCGCGAGCAGCTTGCGGCTCATCGCCTGAAAGCGCTCGCCCTTCGGCGTGAGCCGGAAACCGCTGCGGCCGCGCTCGCAGAGCCGGTAGCCGAGCCGCGTCTCGAGCGACGAAAGCTGCGCGCTGATCGTCGACTGCCCGACGTTCAGCACGGCCTGCGCGGCCGATACGCCGCCCGCGTCCGTGACCGCGAGAAACACGCGGATCAACCGCAGATCGAGGGTCGACAGATTCCCCAGCACGCTTATCCCCTTCCATACATCGATGAAAATCGATGTTTACGTCGATATCTTCGCATTCTTCTTTCCCGACGGAGCGCGTAAAACTGTGCGCCAAGCCGCGTCGCATGATACGGCAACCCCACATCGGAAGAGACAGCCATGAACGACCACACCCATTTCCAGCCGCTCGGCGGCAATGAAATGCCGCGCTGCGGCGGCATCGCGACGATGATGCGCCTGCCGCACGTGGCGAGCGCCGAAGGCCTCGACGCCTGTTTCGTCGGCGTGCCGTTCGATCTCGGCACCTCCAACCGCACCGGCGCGCGCTTCGGCCCGCGCCAGATCCGCACCGAATCCGTGCTGCTGCGCCCGTACAACATGGCGACGCGCGCCGCCCCGTTCGATTCGCTGCAGATCGCCGACATCGGCGACGTCGCGATCAATCCGTACAACCTGCACGATTCCATCGCACGCATCGAAGCCGCATACGACGCGATCCTCGAGCACGACTGCAAGCCGATCACACTCGGCGGCGACCACACGATCGCGCTGCCGATCCTGCGCGCGATCCACCGCAAGCACGGCAAGGTTGCATTGATCCACGTCGATGCACACGCCGACGTGAACGACACGATGATGGGCGAAAAGATCGCGCACGGCACGCCGTTCCGCCGCGCGGTCGAGGAAGGCCTGCTGCACGGCGACAAGGTCACGCAGATCGGCCTGCGCGGCACCGGCTACGCGGCCGAGGATTTCGACTGGTGCCGCGAGCAGGGCTTCCGCGTCGTCCAGGCGGAAGAATGCTGGAACAAGTCGCTCGCGCCGCTGATGGAAGAAGTGCGCGCGCGCGTCGGCGACACGCCCGTCTACATCAGCTTCGACATCGACGGCATCGATCCGGCCTACGCGCCGGGCACGGGCACGCCGGAAATCGCGGGCCTCACGGTGCCGCAGGCGCTCGAGATCATCCGCGGTGCGAAGGGGCTGAACATCGTCGGCTGCGATCTCGTCGAAGTCGCGCCGCCGTACGACCCGTTCGGCACCACGGCGCTGCTCGGCGCAAACCTCGCGTACGAGCTGCTGTGCGTGCTGCCGGGCGTCGCCTACCGCGACTGATCCCCGCGCCGCCACCTATTCCAAATCAGAGAATTCAGAGGAGCACACATAAAGATGGGGACTTCCGTCAAGCAACCCAAGCGGGCGGCGCTCGCGTCGTTCGTCGGCACCACGATCGAGTGGTACGACTTCTATAGCTACGCGACCGCCGCCGCCATCGTGTTCGGGCCGTTGTTCTTTCCCGGCGAAAACCGCTTCATCAGCCTGCTCGCCTCGTTCGGCTCGTTCGCGGTCGGCTTCTTCGCGCGGCCGCTCGGCGGTGTGATGTTCGGCTACCTCGGCGACCGCTTCGGCCGCAAGCGTTCGCTGCTCGCGACGCTGATGCTGATGGCCGTGTCGACGGTCGCGATCGGCCTGCTGCCGACCCATGCGCAAGCCGGCGTGATCGCACCGATCCTGCTCGTGCTGATGCGCGTGCTGCAAGGCATCGCGGTCGGCGGCGAATGGGGCGGCGCGGTGCTGCTCGCTGGCGAGCATGCGCCGGAAGGCAAGCGCACGTTCTTCGCGTCGTTCGCGCAGCTCGGCAGCGCAAGCGGCCTGATCCTGTCGATGCTCGCGTTCGGCGCGATCAGCACGCTGTCGAAGGAAGACATGATGAGCTGGGGCTGGCGCGTGCCGTTCCTCGCGAGTTCCGTACTGCTGATCGTCGGCTTCGTGATCCGCGCGAGCGTGTCCGAGTCGCCCGAGTTCGAGGAAGTCAAGAAGAGCGGCAACATCGCGCAAAAGCCGCTGCGCGAAGCGCTCAAGTACTGGCCGCTGCTGCTGCTCGCGATCGGTGCGAACGTGTACGGCATCGCCGGCGTGTATTTCAGCAACATCTTCATGATCAGCTATGCGACGCAGTTCCTGTCGCTCGACCGGTCGATGGTGCTGCATTGCATGACGATCGTCGCCGTGCTGCAGTTCGTCGTGCAACTCGCGGCCGCGTTCCTCGCGCAGCGCTTCGGCACCACGCGCGTGCTGCTGATCACCGGCGCATGGGCCGCGATCGTCCCGTTCGTCATGCTGCCGCTCGTGCACATGGGCACGCCGCTGTCGATCACGGTCGGCGTCGGCCTCGCGACGCTCGCGGAGTCGGCCTCCTACTCGGTGGTCGCGGGCTTCGTCAGCGGCATCTTCGTCGCACGCATCCGCTACGCGGCGATCTCGATCGCGTACCAGGTGTGCGGTGCACTCGCCGGCGGCCTCACGCCGCTCGTCGCGACCATCATCGCGCAGAACACCGCGCCGCAATGGTGGCCGCTCGCGCTCCAGTACACGAGCGCCGCGATCGTGTCGTCGCTGTGTGTGTGGCTGATCTCGCGGCGTGTGAGCATCGACGATGCGGGTGCGGCGAACCGGAAGGAAACGCCGCTGCCGCGCGGCGCGCGCACCGCGTAACGTCCCGCGACGGGCAGGCAACCTCGCCTGCCCGTTTTTCATTAGGCAGCCCGGCGGTGCGCCGCACCGCCTGCCTCGACGGCGTCGCGGCAGGCAGGCGCACGCGGTCGCCTTGCCGAATCGCGTGCGACCCAGGAGACACGACCGCCATGAATCGCCCCGACACGCTCGATCTCGGCCGCACCGAATCGGCCGGCCTGGCGATCGAGCACCACTCGATCGACTACATTCCGGAACACGAACGCCACGCCAAGCTCGCGAGCCAGGGGCCGTTCTGGTTCCTCGGCAACTTCCATTTCTTCACGATCTCGATCGGCTTCGTCGGGCCCGGCATGGGCCTGTCCGCCGGCTGGACGACGTTCGCGGGCGCGCTCGGGATCATGTTCGGCACGATCTTCATGGCGTTTCACGGCTCGCAGGGCCCCGAGATGGGGCTACCGCAGATGATCCAGTCTCGTGCGCAGTTCGGCTATCGCGGCGTGATCGTCGCGCTGCTCGCGACGCTGTTCGTGTTCGTCGGCTTCAACGTCGTCAACGTGTCGCTGATGGTCGACGGCGTGCACAACGTGTTCGGGATCGACGGCGGTTTCGTCGCGATCGCGGCCGTCGCGACCGGCGCGCTGCTCGCGATCTACGGGCACGACCTGATGCACCGGACCTTCACGTGGGCACTGATCGCGACGCTGCCGCTCTATGCGCTCGTCACGCTCGCGCTCGCGTTCGGTCACGCGGCGCCTGCATCGGGCGTCGCGGCCGCCGCACCCGCCGTCGCACCGGGCTTCAACTGGATCGGGTTCGCCACGCAGTTCGCGATCGCCGCCAGCTACAACATTTCGTATGCACCCTACGTGTCCGACTATTCGCGCTATCTGCCGAAACACACCAGCCGCGCGAAGCTGATCGCGGTGATCTTCGCCGGTGCCTCGCTGTCGGGCACCTGGATGATCGGGCTCGGCGCGTGGCTCGCGCAGAAGCTGCACGCGGCGGATGCGCTGGTCGCGATGAACGACGTCGGCACGTCGCTTGTGCCGGGCCTCGGCAAGCTGATCGCGATCGTGTCGCTCGTCGGCTTCCTGCCGATCATCGCGCTCAACGCATACAGCGCGATGCTGACCGTGCTGACCGGTATCGACTCGATCGTGCAGATCCGGCCGACGCGCCGCGCGCGCGTCGCATCGATCGTCGCGATCAGCACGTTCGTGCTCACGTGCGTGTTCGCGATCCGCGGCAACGGCATCGCGCTGCTGCAAACGTTCCTGACGCTGATGCTCTACTTCCTCGTGCCGTGGACCGCGGTCAACCTCGTCGACTATTTCTTCGTGCGACGCGGCCACTATGCGATCGCGCATTTCTTCACGCCGGGCGGCCTGTACGGCGCCTGGCAGCCGCGCGGCATCGTCGCGTACCTGGTCGGCTTCGCGGCGATGGTGCCGTTCTTCTCGATTGTCGATGCCGAGGCGAACCGCGAGATCTTCGTCGGCCCGTTCGCACGCCTGCTCGGTGGCGTGGATATCGCCTGGCTCATCGGCCTGGTCGTCGCGGGGGCCGTGTACTGGCTACTGTCCCGCTCGCTCGATCTGGACCATGAGCGCCAGGTGATCGCGGCAACGCCGGCCCCTGACGCACTGCCCGGCACGCCCGGACACCAGGACATGTGACGTAGCAAGCGGCAATCGTCAGCTTTCTTGATTGCCGCCTTCCGGCGCGCCCTTCGTACCATACACCGTGCCGATCCCGATCGGTTCACGACCGTTCGCCTTGCGCTGCAGGTTAGTATCGCGCAGCGAATACGCACATCCGAAGTACTCCTGCTGATAAAGCGTGTCGCGCTTGCTGATCTCGATCATGCGTGCCGAGCCGCCGCCCTTGTGCCGGTTGTATTCCCGGGACATCAACCCCGGATAGCACGCGGTGCGCTCGAAACGCATGTCGAAGCACATCGTGCAGCGCACGCCGCGCTCGGGCTCGTTTTCGTGCGCCATCCCGCGCGCATGCGCGAACCCGTCGTCGCGATCGTCATCATGTCGATTCCTTGAAGACGACTTTCCGGACCACATTGCGCACCACGGCGTCGGCGATCTCCGCACGTTCCTTCGCCGCGCCAAGCTCCATGGAATAAAAATCCAGGTCGAGCAACGCAGCTTGCGCTTCATCGCATTCAACCCACGCGCGGGCAATGGTACGCAACGCGTCCCGATCGGTCCGCCGCAGCCAGTCCACCACCGCACGGCCGACCTCTTGGTACATCGCCCCACAATCGTCGCTGTCGTCGTCGAGCGACTTCAGCAGCCGTTCGATCGCGTCGTTTTCCACATTTCTCACCCTGTCCTCCTCAGCGTGCTGTCACGAATGCACCGGGAAACGTTTGGTCAGCTCGGCGACCTGCGCACGCACACGCTCGATCGCCAGTTGCTCGCCGACTTCGACGTACTCGCAGCCGCCATCGTAGCGCTTGCCCGGATAACCTTCCGCGTACTTGTTCGTGAGTTACGAGCCCTGTGCGGTCATCACGGCCGGGCTCGTGTAATTTTCCGACGCGATCAGCTCGATGTGATCTTCCTGGCGACGGTTTTCCTTCCGGATGGCGGCGAACAGTTCCGGGGCGATCTGGTCGAGCGGGTAGCGGTTACGTTCGAACATGGCAGGAATGAGCCCCCCAAAAAAACAGTGGAAGCGCCCCGTCCCGGCGCCTGCCCCAGACGATCTCGATCGGTGCGATCCCCGCCGCCGGATCATCGATCCGGGCAGCAAGCACACAGCGCTCGCGCGTCATTGCACCTGGTTGCGCAGCGTCTTCGCTGCGGCGACCATGTTCGTCAGCGCCGGAATCACTTCCGCCCACTGGCGCGTCTTCAGGCCGCAGTCCGGGTTCACCCACAGGCGTTCCGCCGGAATCCGCTCAGCCGCCTTCTTCATCAGGCCGACGATGTGCTCCTGCGTCGGGATGTTCGGCGAGTGAATGTCGTACACGCCCGGCCCGATTTCGTTCGGATACTTGAAGTTGTCGAATGCGTCGAGCAGCTCCATGTCCGAGCGCGACGTCTCGATCGTGATCACGTCCGCATCCATGTCGGCGATCGACGCGATGATGTCGTTGAACTCCGAATAGCACATGTGCGTATGGATCTGCGTATCGTCCTGCACGCCGTTCGCGGTGATGCGGAACGATTCGACCGCCCACTTCAGGTACTCGCCCCATTGCGCGCGGCGCAGCGGCAGCCCTTCGCGCAGCGCGGCCTCGTCGATCTGGATCACGCGCACGCCGGCCTTCTCGAGGTCGAGCACTTCCTCGCGGATCGCCAGCGCGAGCTGGTAGCACGACACCGAGCGCGGCTGGTCGTCACGCACGAACGACCAGTTCAGGATCGTCACGGGGCCGGTCAGCATGCCCTTCATCGGCTTGTTCGTCAGCGACTGCGCATACGTGATCCACTCGACCGTCATCGCCTTCGTGCGGCTGATGTCGCCGAACAGGATCGGCGGCTTCACGCAGCGCGAACCGTACGACTGCACCCAGCCGAACTGGCTGAACGCGTAGCCGTCGAGTTGCTCGCCGAAGTATTCGACCATGTCGTTGCGCTCGGCTTCACCGTGCACGAGCACGTCGAGTTCGAGCGACTCCTGTTCGCGGACGCTGCGTTCGATCTCGGCCTGCATCGCCTTGCGGTAGCCTGCCTCATCCAGCGTGCCGGCCTTGAACTGGCTGCGGGCCTGGCGGATTTCGCCGGTCTGCGGGAACGAGCCGATCGTCGTCGTCGGGAACGCCGGCAAATTCAGGCGTGCCGACTGCTTCGGCGCGCGCTGCGTATAGGGGCTCACGCGGTTGCCGAGCTGCGCGTCGATCCGGGCGATTGCAGCCTTCACCGCCGGGTTGTTCACGCGCGGCGAGTGGCGACGCGAATGGATCGCGGCGGCGTTCGCGGCCAGCGCATCGGCCACCTTGTCGCGACCCTGGTTCAGTGCGGTCGCGAGCACCTTCAGCTCGTCGAGTTTCTGCAGCGCGAACGCGAGCCACGAGCGGATTTCCGCGTCGAGCTTCTCTTCGCTCGCGAGATCGACCGGTACGTGCAGCAGCGAGCACGAAGGTGCGAGCCACAGGCGATCGCCCAGTTGCTTCGCGAGCGGCTCGAGCCAGTCGAGCGTGGCGTTCAAATCCGTCTTCCAGATGTTGCGGCCGTTGATCGCGCCCACCGACAGCACGTGCCCGGCCGGCAGTTCACGCGCCAGCGTGTCGACCTCGTCGCGTGCATTGATCGCGTCGACATGCAGGCCGTCGACCGGCAGCGAGCGCGCGAGCGCCAGGTTGCCCTGCAACTGGCCGAAGTACGTCGCGAGCAGCACCTTGATCCGGCGCGTTTCGAGCGCAGCGTACGCGGTCTTGAAGGCTTGCTGCCATTCGGCGTCGAGTTCGGTGACGAGAATCGGTTCGTCGATCTGCACCCATTCGACGCCCTGCGCGGTCAGCGTATCGAGCAGCGCACCGTACACCGGCAGCAGCTTCGGCAGCAGCGCGAGGCGGTCGGAATCGTCCTTCGCCTTGCCCAGCCACAGGTACGTGACGGGACCGAGGATCACCGGCTTCGCGGCCACGCTCTGCGCCTGCGCTTCCGCCAGTTGCTGGAGCAGGCGCGACGGATCGAGCGAGAAGTTCGTGTCCGCGTGGAATTCCGGCACGATGTAGTGATAGTTCGTATCGAACCACTTCGTCATTTCACCGGCCGACACACCACCGCAGCACGCGGCATGCGCTTCCGCCGCCGGTGCCGAACGGCCGCGCGCGACGCGGAAATAGTTGTCGAGCACGTCGCCGTGGAAGCCCTGCACGCGCTTCGGCAGGTTGCCGAGCGTGAAGCTCATGTCGAGCACCTGATCGTAGAACGCGAAATCGCCGATCGGGGCCAGGTCCAGGTCGCGCTGGTCGTTCCAGTGACGCCGGCGTAGCTCGGCGCCAAGCGCCTTCAGCTCGTCGCGCGACGATTCATCCTTCCAGTAGCGTTCGAGACCGAACTTGAGTTCGCGCTTGGCGCCGATGCGCGGAAAACCGAGGTTGTGTGTCGTGACCATGAGCTTCCGTCCAGAAGAGAAATTGAATGTCCGGCAATCATCATAGGGATTTCAAATCATGAAATAAAATGGCATTATTTCATTCATCCATTAAAGTTATTCATGCATCTATTGCGCGAGCGAAACCCATGCTGGAACGATTCCATCTCGTCGTCATTCGTGAGGTCGAGCGTCAGGGCTCGCTGACCGCGGCCGCCAATACGCTGCACCTCACGCAATCGGCGCTCAGCCATACCGTCCGGAAAATCGAGCAGCAGCTCGGCACGCCGATCTGGGATCGCGAGGGTCGCGGCCTGAGGCTCACGCAGGGCGGGCAGTATCTGCTGAAGCTGGCGAACCGGCTGCTGCCGCAGTTCGAGCTCGCCGAGGAGCGGATGAAGCAGTACGCGAAGGGCGAGCGCGGCACGCTGCGCATCGGGATGGAGTGCCACCCGTGCTACCAGTGGCTGCTGAAGGTCGTGTCGCCCTACCTGTCGCGCTGGCCCGACGTCGACGTGGACGTGAAGCAGCGCTTCCAGTTCGGCGGCATCGGCGCGCTGTTCGGCTATGACATCGACGTGCTCGTGACGCCCGATCCGCTGAACAAGCCGGGCCTGCGCTTCGACCCTGTGTTCGACTACGAGCAGGTGCTGGTGGTCGCCGATTCACACCGGTTCGCGAACGCCGACTACGTGACGCCCGAGCAGCTGACCGACGAGATCCTGATCACCTACCCGGTCGAAACCGACCGGCTCGACATCTACAACCAGTTCCTGACGCCGGCCGGCATCGTGCCGAAGCGACACAAGTCGATCGAGACGACCGACATCATGCTGCAAATGGTGGCGAGCGGGCGCGGCGTGGCCGCGCTGCCGAGATGGCTTGCCGACGAATACGCAGACCGGATGCCGGTCGTGCCGGTCAAGCTGGGCAAGAAGGGAATTGCGAAGCAGATCTTCCTCGGCATCCGCGAAGCGGATGCGTCGATCGACTATCTGGCCGCGTTCGTCGCGCTGGCGCGCGAATCAACGTGGAGCGCGCCGCGCATGCTGCGCTAGGCGCGCCCCGTTGCAATACGCGTCAGGCGGCGCGCATGCCGACGCGTTCGGTGCGCTCGACCCATGCGCCGAACAGCAGGCCGATCGTCGTCCACATGATCACCTGCATGCCGATCGCCGCGACGCGGAACTTCCACAGCACGGCGGCCGGGAACGCAGCCGGCACTTCGTTGATCGACGGCAGCCCGAGCTGCACGGCCGCGATGATCACGATGAACACCAGCCCCGCGACGATCGACGCGTTCCATTGGCCAAGCTTCGCCAGCAGGTGACGGCGCACGTTGACCGAGAACACCATCGTCGCGATCGAAATCGCAATCATCAGGAAGAACAGGCCCGTGCGATAGCCGATCGTGTCCGGATCGCCGACCGACGGCGGATTGGCCGGGTACTTGATGTTCGGCACGATCACGAGCGCGACGAACGCCGCCAGCGCGAGCCACGCGGCCAGCGGCCGTGCCGGGAGGCGGCTGCCTCGGCCATACGCATACGCAAAGACCAGCGAGAACAGCCCGCCGAATGCCGCGCCGTAAGTCACGACGCCCGTCAGCAGACCGAGGCCGGCCTGCGTGTGGCGGCTGACCAGCTCGGGTTCCGGCGCGTCGCCCTTGGCGGCGTCGAGTTTTTCTTCAAAGGAGATTGCCTGATCGACTTGCGGTTCGCCGACGACTTTCGCGAAACCGAACGTGAGGAGGCCTGCGGCGATGCCTGCGAGCATCCCGCGCATGAGCAGCTTTCCGACCATCGTGAACTCCGCGTCAGTGGCAGGGGAAGCCGAGCAGATGGCGGCCGTCGTGGACGAACTCGTGGACGTACATGCCCGGCACGAGCGACGTCGCCCCCTGTTCCGCGCCGACGAAGTAAATCGCGAGCAACAGGATCAGGCCGACGAACACGGCCCACGGCAACAATTCACGGACGGGAATGGGCGCCGGCACGACCGCCGGCTTCAGCACTGCTTCGCTCATGGATGCACCTCAGGGGAATCGCGCCCCGACAAATGTTGGATGGGTACGAAGGCAGGTCTGGCTTCCGGGATCATGGATCACCGGTTACAGTGGCGCGACCGCGCCGGAATTGAACCGGCTTCCGCGTTTCGTATCGGGCGAATTGTACGCGCGAACGTTCGCGTATTGAAGCAGCGACAGGCGGACGAACTCGTCCGTCCGGGATCATCCGAAAAACGACATGAACATGCATGCCTCGCTGCGCCTGATCGCACATGCCTCGACCCGGGCGATGCGCACCGGCACGTTTCCGGACGACGATCCGCTCGACGCGCACGGGCTCGCCGAAGCCGCGGCACTGCGCGACCAGTGGGCAGGCGTGACCGGCGCGCTCGTGCTGTGCAGCCCGGCCCGCTGCGCGGTGCAGACCGTCGATGCTCTCGGGCTGCACGCCGACGTCGATGACGCACTGCGCGACATCGATTACCGAGACTGGCGCGGCAAGCGGCTGCACGACCTCGCGCGCGACATGCCTGACGAATTGAGCGTGTGGATCGGCGATCCGTCCGCGTCGCCGCACGGCGGCGAATCGTTCGGTGCAGCGATGCGCCGCGTCGGCACATGGTTGAACGCGCTGCAACACGGCCGCGACATCGTCGCCGTCACGCATGCGCCGATCGTTCGCGCGGCCATCGCGCACGCGCTGCGGATGGACCCCGACGCCGCAACCCGCATCGACATCGCACCGCTGTCGTGCACGACATTCGCTGCGTCGCCGCACGGATGGATGTTGATCGCCGACGACGATCGGCGCGACACTGCCACCTAGCCTCCTGCCGTGTTGCGTTCGCGATATCGACCACGACACAAGCCGACGTCTAGCGTCGTATCGCAATCGCATGGCGACGTTCACCTTACGTCGCTGTAAGACACTCCGTTCGTTGTCCCTGCTGTCATCAAACTGACTGCTAGCCGAAGCTAGGATCGGTCGCGGTTCCCTTACGAGATACCGTCATGAATCAACCTGCTTCGTCTACCCCGAACAATTCGGGTTCCGTCGAGCGCACCAGGCAGCTCGGCTATGCCGTCTTCCTGCTGGTGCTCGCAATCGGTGCGATCTATATCGCGACGCACCTGATCGACGATCTGTCGCCGATGCGCGAAGGATCGCTGTTCCCGTACCTGATGCTCGGCGCCGCGCTGCTGATCGCGCTCGGCTTCGAATTCGTCAACGGTTTCCACGACACCGCGAACGCGGTGGCCACCGTGATCTATACGCACTCGCTGACGCCGAACGTCGCCGTGATCTGGTCGGGCCTGTGGAACTTCCTCGGCGTGATGATCTCGAGCGGCGCTGTCGCGTTCGGCATCCTGCAACTGCTGCCGGTCGAGCTGATCCTGCAGGTCGGCAACGGTGCAGGCTTCTCGATGGTGTTCGCACTGCTGATCGCCGCGATCGTATGGAATCTCGCGACCTGGTACTTCGGGTTGCCGTCGTCGAGCTCGCATACGCTGATCGGGTCGATCATCGGCGTCGGGCTGATGAATCAGCTGATGCACGGGCCGTCCGGTACGAGCGGCGTCGACTGGGGCCAGGCGCTCGGCGTCGGCAAGTCGCTGCTGTTCTCGCCGATCGTCGGCTTCCTGTGCGCGGCGCTGCTGCTGCTCGTGCTGAAAACCCTCGTGAAGATTCCGGAGCTGTACAAGGAGCCGCCGAAGGATCAGCCGCCGCCGTTCTGGATTCGCTGCCTGCTGATCCTGACCTGCACGGGCGTGTCGTTCGCGCACGGCTCGAACGACGGACAGAAAGGGATGGGCCTCATCATGCTGATCCTGATCGGCACGGTGCCGGCCGCCTACGCGCTGAACAAGGCCGTCACGCCGGCCGAGACGCAGACCTTCGTCGCGGTCGCGAACCAGGCAGCCGCGACGTTCGGGAAGTACACGAACGGCGTCGCGCCGTCCGCGAACCCGCGCGCCGATGTCGAGCTTTACGTCCAGCATCGCGAACTGACGCCGGCCGTGATCCCCGCCGTGCAGCAGTTGTCCACGTCGCTCGCGACCGCGGTCGGTGCATCGGGCTCGATGGCGGCCGTGCCGCAACGTGACGTCGACAACGTGCGCAACACGATGTATCTGGTGTCCGAAGCAATCCGCCTGATCGAGAAGTCCGGTCAGCCCGCGTTCGCCGCCGACGACAAGCTCGCGATCGACAACTATCGCAAGCAGCTCGACCACGCGACCAAGTTCATTCCGACGTGGGTGAAGGTTGCGGTCGCAATCGCACTGGGCCTCGGCACGATGGTCGGCTGGAAGCGGATCGTCGTGACCGTCGGCGAGAAAATCGGCAAGCAGCATCTGACGTACGGACAGGGCGCGTCGGCCGAACTCGTCGCGATGCTCACGATCGGTGCGGCCGACGTGTACGGATTGCCCGTGTCGACGACGCACGTGCTGTCGTCGGGCGTCGCAGGCACGATGGCCGCGAACGGATCGGGCTTGCAATGGGGCACGGTGCGCAGCCTGGTGCTGGCGTGGGTGCTGACGCTGCCGGCGTCGATCGTGCTTGCCGGCGGGCTCTATTGGCTGTTCCGGACGGTGGCGTAAACGGTGATTCGGCGGGGGCCGGCAACAGCCGGCTGCCCGCTGCAGAAGATTCGACCCTCGCTTCCTCGCTTCCTCGCTTCCTCGCTTCCTCGCTTCTCCGCTTCTCCGCTTCTCCGCTTCTCCGCTTCTCCGCTTCTCCGCTTCTCCGCTTCTCCGCTTCTCCGCTTCTCCGCTTCTCCGCTTCTCCGCTTCTCCGCTTCTCCAATGCGACTCGACGAGGCATCCGGTGCGTCCGTGCCGTCGTGAGCGTTCACCCTCTTTCTCTCCCGAATTGAAGCGCAAGATCTGGAGCGCGCCGGCGCATGGACATCCGTAGACTGGGCGCATCAACATTTACCGTGGGCTCCACCGTGCGGACGACGCGGCCGAAGTAATCCGCACGACTGCATGGCGCCACATTGCTGACGAACCGAGGTACGCCCGTGAACATTGCCGACCTGCAACCTGCAGTCGAATCGCTGGAAATCGCGCAACGCGTCGACGCGATCGACTGGACGAATGTCGATGCCGATCTCGACCGCTACGGATGCGTGCGCGTGCCGGGCCTGATCTCGGAAAGTGAGTGCGCGGCGCTCGCATCCCTCTATCCGCGCGATGCGCTCTATCGCTCGCGCGTCGTGATGGCACGGCACGGGTTCGGTCGCGGCGAATACAAGTATTTCGCGTACCCGCTCCCTGCGATCATCGCCGGGCTGCGTGCGACGATCTACCCGCATCTCGCACCAATCGCGAATCGCTGGAACAAGGCACTCGGGATCGACGTCCGTTATCCGGCAGACCATGCGACCTTCCTCGATCGCTGCCACGCAGCGGGACAGACGCGACCGACGCCGCTGATCCTGCAATACGGCGCCGACGACTACAACTGTCTCCATCAGGACCTGTATGGCGAACACGTCTTTCCGCTTCAGGTCGCGATTCTGCTGTCGGCGCCGGGCCGCGATTTCACCGGCGGCGAATTCGTACTGACGGAACAGCGACCACGCATGCAGTCGCGCGCGGAAGTGGTGCCGCTGACGCAAGGCGACGCCGTCATCTTCGCCGTACATGGCAGGCCCGTGCAGGGAACGCGCGGCGTCTATCGCGTCAACCTGCGACACGGCGTCAGCCGGATTCGGAGCGGCCATCGCCACACGGTCGGCATCATCTTCCATGACGCACAGTGACGGCTATCGGAACGGGCACAACGCTGTCGCGCCATCCGCCATGCAGGCGGATTTTCGTGAGAAACACTGCGCATCTGACGTGCCGATCGCGCGCGATCGAGCAGGGTTCTTCGCGAACGGGGCTCAGTGCGCGACCAGCTCACCCGTCCAACCTGGCAGATGATCGCTTTCGATTCCCGTCAGACCGGCGCGGCGCGTCGGATCGACACCTCAAGTGAGCAACAGAAAGCAGAAGCACTCACCTGTCGCGGCACTAAATCGATGAAAAACCCGGCCTACCCGCGCGCCACATTCGCCCGCAGCCGGTCGCCCGCATCTGAGGCGAGCCGTGCATAGCCCGGCAACGTCAGCAACGCGAGCACCCCGGCTGCCACGAACGCCCAGCGAAAGTCGTCAAGCACGTAGTGCATGCCCGCTGCATCTCCCCGCACCAATGCCGCGAGTCGCAGCGACAACGCACCAAACGCGATGCCCATCCCGATCGTCATCTGCTGCGCGGCGCTCCACAACGTGCTGGCAGCACTTGTCTGCTGAGCCGGGATATCCGCATAGGCCAGCGTCGCGAGCGTCGTGAACTGCATCGAGCGCGTCAGTCCATAGACGAATACGACCAACAGCGTGATCGCCAGTGGCGTCGATGCAGTCAGCCAGCCACATGCGATCGTGAAAAGGCCGACTATCGTCACGTCGACGAGTGCGACGCGCCGGAAGCCGTAGCGGTCGAGAATCCAAGACGTTCCCGCCTTCATCCCGAGATTGCCGAGCGCGCTCGCGAGCAGCAGCAGGCCGGACTGGAACGGCGACAGCCCGAAACCGATCTGGAACAGCAGCGGCAGCAGGTACGGCACGGCATTGATGGCCATCCGTGTGATCGACCCGGTGATGACCGTCACCGAGAACGTCGGCACATTCAATGTCGTGAAGTCGAGCAACGGATGCGCGCACCGTCGCGCATGCCACCATGCGGCAATGCCGAACAGCACGCTCGCACCCACCAGGACGGCCGCGCGCGTAAAGTGGACGTCCTGCTGGCCGGCCGCTTCGGTGCCGATCAGCAGGCAGGTCAGCGCACCTCCAGCGAGCACGAAGCCGCCCCAGTCGAGCGGCCGTTGCTCGTCGGCCCGCGTGTTCCGGACGATCAACCAGGTGCAGACCAGCGCGGCGATGCCGAACGGGACGTTCAGCAGGAAGATCCATCGCCATGACGCATAAGTCGTGATGAAGCCGCCGATCGGCGGTCCGACGACAGGTGCGACGATGCCTGGCCACGTGATCGTCGCGATCGCACGCATCAGCTTCGCTTTCTCGGTGCTGCGCACGACGATCATGCGCCCGACCGGCACCATCATCGCCCCTCCGACGCCTTGCAGCAGGCGCGCAGCGGTGAACGTCACCACGCCCTCGGACAACCCGCACAGCACCGACGCACCGGTAAAGACGACGATCGCACTGGCGAACACCGTGCGCGAGCCATAGCGATCCGCGATCCAGCCGCTGATCGGGATGAACACCGCCAAGGCCAGCATGTAGGCCGTCATCCCGAGGCTCAGCGCGTTCGGCCCGACGCCGAACGAGCGCGCCATTTGTGGCAGCGCGGTCGCGATCACGGTCGTGTCGAGGTACTCCATGAAGAACGTTGCGGCGACGAGATACGGCAAGAAGTCGGTCGTCCGACCACCTTGGGCAGGGCTGTCAGTCATGAACGATGCGGGAGACGGAATACGGAGGACACCGACCACCCGCGGTTGCCTGGAAGCGCCGGGAGTCGGGACGAATGGCGATATTACCCCGAAGGGCTTGCCCCCCGCTCTGCCGGGCATGTCGCGCGAATGGACTTTATGCGCATAGATTTTTATGACGATTTGGCGCTGAGTGCGTTGCGTGCGCCGATGATCACGTTGGCACAACGTGTCGAAGGACCAGTGGATGGCTCGGAGGGCTCTCGCCCAGATACATCAATTTCCGACCATTTTCAGAAAACGTCGTTCATCGTCGTCCATCACGGAACTATCTATGGAAGGATCGACGTTAGATGAACACTCAGCGGTGTGCCGATTGATGTGGCGCAAAGGAGAGCGCGCCGGGAGATTTCGGTGGCGTAGAACCGTAGATCGCTCGAGAACAATGGGAGCCCGAGTCGACACATTCGACGCTTCGCCCCAGCCAGATTGATGTGGAACGCAGCGAAACGCATCTAAAGATTTGGGGGGATAGCGACGGCGACGCGCCGCAGGTCGCTCGAGGGCGGCAGGTCCCTAAATCGGTTCATTCGTCGCCCCAGCTCCAGCCAGGCCGCCCATTCCCGATCCCATGCGCATTTCTGCCGCGCCAATGCAAAAACCCCCGCCTTTCGGGCTGGGGTTTCTGGCTTAGGGAGCCTGACGATTACCTACTTTCACACGGGAATCCGCACTATCATCGGCGTAGAGTCGTTTCACGGTCCTGTTCGGGATGGGAAGG
>NZ_JAAGPG010000152.1:0-17154 GCF_017104665.1 Burkholderia sp. Se-20378
TAGCGGCGCCCCCCGCACTTGGCCAGGACACGCGCGCGCTGCTCGGCGAGCTTGGCTACACGCCGGACGATGCGCGTGCGCTGATCGAAGCCGGTGTCGTCGCGGGGCAGCACGGCGCGGACGACGCGGCACCGGGCGGCGCGCCGTCGCCGAACGAACTGGCGAGCGCGTAGCGCGGCCGGGATTCATCGAACGAACAAAGGCGGCCCGACCGTGCCACGCACGGGCGCGGACCGCCCGATCCACGGAGACAACCATGACATCCGCTTCCCCGGCACTTACCGCCGATCGCGAGACCGACGCGTCGATCGAGCAACGGGCCGTGCGCAAGGCCGCGTGGCGCTTCATCCCGCTGCTCGCACTCGCGTATTTCTTCAACTACCTGGACCGCACGAGCGTCGGGTTCGCGGCGCTCACGATGAACCGCGATCTCGGGCTGACCGCGACGCAGTTCGGCTGGGGCGCGGGGATCATGTTCGCCGGCTACTGCGTGTTCGAAGTGCCGAGCAATCTCGCGCTGTACCGCTTCGGCGCGCGCCGCTGGCTCGCCCGCATCATGATCACGTGGGGCGTGATGGCGGCCGCGACTGCGCTTGCGACCGGGCCGACGAGCTTCTATGCGATCCGGCTGCTGCTCGGTATCGGCGAAGCCGGATTCTTTCCGGGCGTGATCTTCTTCCTCGCCGTGTGGTTTCCGGCGAGCTACCGCACGCGCGTGCTGGCGTGGTTCACCGTGTCGACGCCGCTGTCGTCGCTGATCGGCGGCCCGTTGTCGACGTGGCTGCTGCAGCTCGACGGCGTGCTCGGGCTCGCGGGATGGAAGTGGATGTTCATCGTCGAAGGGCTGCCGGCCTGCGCGCTCGGTTTTCTCGTGCTGAAGCTGCTGTCCGATTCGCCGTCGCATGCCGCGTGGCTGTCTGACGACGAGCGTGCGGCGCTGCAGCGCGCGTTCGAGCGCGACGGCGCGGCCGCCGGCCGCAAGAAGCGCTTCGGCGTCGCGCTGCGCGACGTGCGTGTGTACGTGCTCGCGCTGATCTCGTTCGGCTTCACGATGGGTTCCTACGGGATCGGCATCTGGCTGCCGCAGATGCTGAAGGCGCACGGCATGTCGACGATGCAGACGGGCTGGCTGTCAGCGGTGCCGTACTTCTTCGCGACCATCGCGCTGCTGTGGTGGGCGAAGCGCGTGGACCGGCGCGGCGGCCCGGTCGCGAACCTGGCGATCGGGTTGTTCATCGGCGCGGTGGCGCTCGGTGTGTCGACGCACTTCCTGACGCTCGGGCCGGCACTCGTCGGCATTACGCTCGCGCTGATCGGCACGATTGCCGGCCGCACGATCTTCTACACGCTGCCCTCGCGCTTCCTGTCCGGCCAGGCCGCGGCCGGCGGGCTGGCGCTGATCAACTCGATCGGCGCGCTCGGCGGCTTCGCGGGCCCTTATCTCGTCGGCTACCTGAAGGACAGCTTCGGCACCTTTACCGCCGGCATGCTCGGCCTCGCGATCGTGCTTGCGATCACGACGCTGCTGACGCTGTCGCTGTATGCGTTCGACCGGAGCGAATGACATGGACACGACAACTTCGATCAAGCGACGCCGGCTGCTCGGCGCGGCCGCCGCATCGCTTGCGCTGCCCGGGTTCACCGATACGCGCGCCGCGACCCAGGAAGGAGTTTCCCGCATGACGACGCAAAGCAACTATCTCGCGGTCCGCCCTGACTGGCTCGCGTCGGCGCTCGAACCCGCGCTCGAGCCCGACCTGCCGATCGTCGACGCGCATCATCATTTCTATGAACGGCCGGGCTGGATCTACATGCTCGACGATTATCTGCAGGATGCGCGCTCGGGCCACAACATCCAGGCGTCCGTCTACATGCAGGCGCAGACGCGCTATCGCGATTCGGGGCCGGCCGAACTGAAACCGGTGGGCGAGACGGCCTATGTCGCGGGCGTGACCGAGCCGCTGCAGCACGGCCCCGTGGCGGTCGCGAAAGGCATCGTCGGCCACGCGGACCTGCGTCTCGGCGAACGCGTGCGCGACGTGCTCGAAGCGCATCTCGAAGCCGGTCGCGGGCGCTTCCGCGGGGTTCGTCACCTGACGACATGGGATGCCGATCCGACGCTCGCCAATCCGCTGTCGGCGGTGCCGCGCGGGCTGCTGCTCGATCCCGCGTACCGCGCAGGCGTCGCGCAGCTCGCGCCGCTCGGGCTTTCGTATGACGCGTGGCTGTTCTTTCCGCAACTGCCCGAACTGTTCGAGCTCGCGAAGGCGAACCCCGATACGCGCGTCATCGTCAATCACTGCGGCGGCGTCGTGCGGATCGCCAGCTATGCCGACAAGCGGCCGGAGGTGTTCGAACGCTGGTCGGCGTCGATGCGCACGCTTGCGCAACTGCCGAACGTGTACGTGAAGGTCGGCGGGCTCGGGATGCGCATCAATGGTTTCGATTTCGAGAAGGGCGAGCGGCCGCCGTCTTCCGTGCAGCTCGCGGACACGTGGAAGCCGTGGATGATGACCTGTATCGACGCGTTCGGCCCCGGGCGCTGCATGTTCGAGAGCAATTTCCCGGTCGACAAGGGCTCGTATTCGTTCGTGAACGGCTGGAATGCGTTCAAGCGGCTGACCGCACAGGCGAGCCCGGACGAGCGCGACGCGCTGTTCCGCGGCACGGTCACGCGCGCCTACCGGCTCGGCTGACGCGCGCCGCGACGGGCCCGGCGTTTGCTTACCCGGCCTCCACCAGCGCCGCGAGCCTCGCCAGCGCCATCTGCCAGCCGGTCTCGTTGTCGGCGGCCGGCACGCCGGGCGGCACCCCGTCATGTACGGCGTCCACGCGCGTGCCGCCCGCTTCGTCGGACAGTGTGATCGTGATCGTCATTGCGCCGCGCAACATCGGATCGTCGGTTTCGAACACGTCGATCTCGACGATCTGCTGGTCCGGCACGAGCGTGACGAAGCGGCCGTGATAGGTATCGGTGCGCGCGGTGGTCTTGCCGGTGCCGGCCGACGGCGCGTCGTAGCTCAGCGACACGCGCAGCGCGCCGCCTTCGCGCGCGTCGTACGCATGCACGCGGCACGTCATGCCGTCGGGCACCTTCCATTGCTCGACCGCGTGCGGATCGAGCAGTGCGCGGTAGACGCGGCCGCGCGGGGCGTTCAGGTGCCGGCTGACCCGGGTCGAATGCGTGTGCGTGTGCAACATGTTGCCTCCCGCGGAGCGCGCGCGACGGTGCACGCCGGCGGCCGGCGTGTCGTCATGCTTCCTTCAGGAATCCTAGGCGCGCGCGACGCGCCATGCAATGGCCGCACACGCGGCCACGGTCGGCTCAGCGCAGCGCGGCCGCGAAGGCGTCGAGTTGCGTGATGCAGGTGTTCCAGCCCTCGAAGAAGCCGAGCGCTTCGTGGCGCTCGCGCGTGGCGGCGTCGGGATGCATCACGCGCGCTTCGTAGCGGCTGCCCGCATCGTCGTCGGCCATCGTGATGATCGCCGTAAAGCCCATCCATGGCGCCTGCGGCCGCCAGCCGCCCGTGAGCATCGACGTGAACGCGATGCGCGATTCCGGCACGATTTCGAGGAAGCAGCCGGGATTGTCGCTCGTGCCGCCGTCGGGGCCGCGCATGAACGTGTGGAAGGCGCCGCCCGGCTGCAGGTCGAATGCGCGCACTTCGGTGGTCCACGGTTTCGGGCACCACCATTCCTTCAGCAGTTCGGGGTCGGTCCATGCACGCCACAGCGCGTGGCGCGGGGCACGCAGCGTGCGCGTGATGACGAGATCGTGGGCTTCAGCGGGGTCGACGTGGCTTGCTGACATCTTGCTCCTCCTGGTGACGGCGTTCGACGAATTCGACGAGACGATCGGATCGGGCTTCCCACAGCGCGCGCTGCTCGGCGAGCCATGCCTCGGCTTCGGTTAGCCGGCTGCCGACCAATGTGCAGGTTCGCGAGCGGCCGGCTTTCCGGGTCCGGACGAGACCGCTGCGCTCGAGCACCGCGACGTGCTTCATGAACGACGGCAGCGCCATGTCGAACGGCGCGGCCAGCGCGGAGACGGTCCGTTCGCCGTGGCCGAGCGCGCTGACGATTGCGCAGCGCGTCGGATCGGCGAGGGCGTGGAAAACGTCGCTGATGCCGGGTTGAAAGTTAGCCATGCGGCTAAGTATAGGGAAAGCGGACGGCGATGCAACGGAATTTTTCGTCGCGTAGGATGATGGGGCGGTAACACGTGCCGACCGGGTGCGGCGTTGCCGCGCGCCTGCCGCCGTTGCGCGAGCCGCGACGGCCGGCTGGTGTTCCTTCCGATCCGGACGCACGCCGAACCCGCGTGTGCGACCCAACTGACTACCGGAGTGGGCATGACCGAATCTGTTACCGTCCGCCGCGTCGATGCGGGCGAAGCGATGTCCTGCGTCGATGCGCTGGCCGACGTGCTGATCGATTGCGTCGAGGGCGGCGCGTCCGTCAGTTTCATGTTGCCGATCGAGCGGCGGACCGCCGTCGCGTTCTGGACCAACGTCGCCGATGGCGTCGCGAACGGCGAGCGCATCCTGCTCATTGCCGAGGACGCGGCCGGCCGGATCGTCGGCACCGTGCAGGTCGTGACCGCGCAGCCCGAGAACCAGCCGCATCGCGCGGATATCTCGAAGATGCTGGTGTCGCGGCACGCGCGCCGACAGGGCATCGCCGCCCGGCTGATGGCGGCGGCCGACGTGGTCGCGCGCGACGCCGGCAAGACCGTGCTCGTGCTCGACACCGTGACGGGCGGCGACGCCGAGCGGCTGTACGAGCGGTCCGGCTGGCAGCGCGTCGGCATCGTGCCGAACTATGCGCTGATGCCCGACGGCGCGCTCTGCGCGACGACGTATTTCCACAAGCAGCTCGCGTAACGGCATTCGTCATGCATCCCGTCGCCCCGTCGCTCCTGCTCCTCACACTCGCGGCGGGCGCCGTGGCGCTGACCGCGCCGGTGGTGCTCGCGGTCGCGTGGCGGCGCCGCACGCAGGTGCCGTTGCGGGTGTTTTTCTACGGCATGCTGACCTTTTTCGTGTTCCAGCCGGTGCTGCGCCTGTCGTGGCAGGCGCCGTTGTTCCACTGGCTCGGGAACGATCCCCGCTGGCACCTGCCGATGCTCGTGTTCGCGGCGTTGACGGCCGGGCTCTTCGAGGAGTGCGGGCGCTGGGTCGCTTTTCGGTATCTGCTGCCGAAGCGACATGATGCGCCGACGGCCGTGATGCTCGGGCTCGGGCACGGCGGACTGGAAGCGATGCTGCTGGTCGGCGTCGGATTTATCGCGCTCGGTACCGGCTACCTGCTCGCGCGAGCGGGCATCGTGGTGCCTGAAGGTGCGCAGTCGCTGATCGGGTCGCAGTTCTCGGGCATGACACCCGCGTCGCCGTTTCTCGCGCTGTTCGAGCGCGCGAGCGCCATGGCCGCGCATGTGGGGCTGTCGCTGATCGTGCTGCAGGCATTCGTTCGGGGCACGACGCGCTGGCTCGCGTATGCGGTCGCATTTCATTTCCTGTTCGACCTCGCTGCCGTACTGCTGACGCGGTACTGGCATGTCGATACCGTGCTGGTCGAGGTGCTCCTGTTCGTGTGCAGTGTCGCGCTTCTGTGGCTGGGTCTGCGTTGGAGCCGCCGGGAAGCGGGCGCCGGCGACACGCGCACGGAGCACGCCGCGTGAAGGGGGACCGTGTCAGCCTTGGGCGGCAGGGTTCGCCGGACCGATGGCCGGCCGTTCTCCCGTGCGCCACTGGCTGACGAGGCTCAAGGCCATCCCGGCCGTGACGATCGCGATGCCCGCGAGCGCCGGCGCGTGTGGCCGTTCGCCCAGCAGCCGCATCGCCTCGAGCGTGGCGAATGGCGGCATCAGCGCGGCAAAGGTCGCGCCGATCGCCGGGCCGAGCGCGACGACGGCCTGGCTGAAACAGTAGAGCGCCAGTACCGACATCAGCACGCCCTGGTAGATCGCCTGCGTCGCGATGGCAGCGACCGGCGCATGCAGCACGGCGCCGCCGCGTACGGCCAGATAGAGCGGGCAGTAGAGCACCGCGGAGCCGACCGACACGACGGCCGTCGCGTGCAGCGCACCGGCGCCGGCGCGTTTCGTCGTGACGTTATAGACGGCCCACAGCAGGCCGCCGAGCATGAACAGCGCGAGGGCCGGCAACCCGATCGCGCCGCGCAGCGCATCGGACGCGGCCAGCGCGATGCCGGCCAGGATCGTGACGATGCCGGCGACCTGCGTGGCGCTCAGGCGTTCGTGCGCGACCTGCCGGCCAAGGATCGCCGTAAACGCGATCATGCTGCCCGGCGTCAGCGCGAAGTAGCCGACCGGCGCATGGCTCAACGCCGCCGCGACGGTCAGGATGTAGGGCGCGCCGGCACCGATCACCATCGACGCGATCGACGCCGGGCGCAGCGCGCCGAGGCCGCCGCGCAGCAGGACGGGCAGCAGCAGCGTGCCGGATACGGCGAAACGGATGAACGCGATGTCGTACGCATCGAGGGCCGAGTGCGTGACACCGAGGCGCGTGACGACCGGAAAGCCGCCCCAGATGAGCGCCGCGAGCAATCCGTAGCCGATGCCGGCGAGCCGTTCGTTTCCGTTCATGTCCTGTCCTGTCTTTGTCGTGCGGCCGTTGCGAGCCGATAGAGGACAAGGATGAGGTGCGCCTTGTAGTGCGTCCAATATATTATTTGGTCGCTATTAGGTCGTAAAAAGTCTTTGTTGCAACGAAGTGGTGGATCGCAATGGCAAGCGCCGGAATGTCTCTCCCACGTTGCGGCGAGTGCAAGCGGGCAACCGGACGCCGGCCGGGAAACAAGCCGGGCCGGAGACGTCGCCAGTCCGATATATTCACGCAGGAAGACTTCCGCAGAACGCCCCGGAACCACCGCCTCGATGAAACGCTCCCATGTCGCTTTCGCCCTCACGGGCCTGCTCGTCGCGCTGCCGATTGCCGCGTATGCGCTCGTCAAGCCGTTGCGCGTCGTCGCGCCCGCGCTGGTCCCCGGCGTATCGTGTCCGAGCGCCGATATCTGCACGGACGATGCCGCGAAGCTCGGCGACGCGCAGCAGCTCTATCGCGACGGCTATGCGCGCGCGGCGGCAGCCGTCGGTGCATTCCAGGAGGCGCCGCGCGTCGTGTTCTGCTCGACGCGGGCGTGTGCCGATGCGTTCGGCCTGGGCCAACGCGCGGCGCTGACGCTCGGGAATTTCGGCGTGGTCGTCGCGCCACGCGGCTGGCAGACCTACTTTCTCGCGCACGAGCTGATCCATCACCGGCAGGCCGAAGTGCTCGGCAACCTGGCCGTCGCGACCAAGCCGCGCTGGCTGATCGAAGGGATGGCGTATTCGCTCAGCGACGATCCGCGCCACCCGCTGGCGGAGCCGTTCGAAGCGTGGCGCACGCGTTTTGCCGCCTGGAATGCGGCGCGCGGCGCACAGCCGCTGTGGGATGCCGCACGGGCGGTCGAATAGCGCGGCAAGACGCTGAAACGTCGGCGCGCACGTCGCCACGCCAACACACGGCGCGAGCCGACACGTCACGACGTCATGACGCGGCTACGCCGGCGCGACCGGATCGTCGCGCCCGGCGGTGAGCGTGTCCCGCCCTGCCGCGAGGATCTCGTCGGCCAGCGCGGGATCGGTGCCGGCGATCGCGCGCGACAGCACGAGCGCGCCGACCATCTGGCTGAAGACCGCGACCGCGTCGCGACGCGTTTGCGCCGGCGTCGCGCCTTCCACGGCCACCATCCGTTCCAGCCGATCGAGATACGTGGCGAGGCCGTGCGCGTAGCACGCACGCGCCGCATCGGTCAGTCGCGGCGCATCGCCCGCGAAACCGGACAGCGGGCATCCGGCCTCGACGTTGTCGCGATGCGCGGCCGACAGATACAGCGCCACCTGCGCGTCGAGACTGCCGGCATTCGGCGAATCCGCGCGGTCCTGCATGGCCTTTTCCATCACCTCGGCGACCAGCGCATCTTTCGACTTGAAGTGGTTGTAGAAGCCGCCCTGCGTAAAGCCGGCTTCCTTCATCAGCTCCGTCAGCCCCACTGCGTCGACGCCGCGCGCGCGGAACAGCCGCTCGGCGGCCGCGACGATCGCGCTCCGGTTCTCGGCAGCCTGCTGTCTTGATACGCCCATCGATCTCTCCCTGATTTTTTCGATCGCATCGATTGGAAAACACAATGTCGATCACCATTGACATGCCCGAGCTGCGCGAACACAATGCATCGCAAAGACAATGGTGATCGACATTGACATCAAGTGTAGCCGACTTGGCGGCGGGAGCAAAGTCACGGCCGGAACACCGGATGGCAATCGGTTGGCGTCTTTGGCGCCGCAGGGGCAGGAAGGGCAGCGGACAGCTCCCCGTCTGCCGCCTGGCGGCGCAACGGTTCGATAGGCAACGGCAGTCTGGTTTTCCACCGGATCTCACGCGCGCGGCGAGCCGGCGTGCATGCGATTCATCATGCGAAAGGAACGAACATGAAGATCGAAGGTGCAGTGGTGTTCATCACGGGCGCGAACCGCGGGCTCGGGCTCGAGTTCGCGAAGCAGGCGCTCGCCAGAGGGGCGCGCAAGGTCTATGCGGCGGCACGCGATCCGGCCACCGTGACGCTGCCGGGCGTCGTGCCGGTGAAGCTCGACGTGACCGATCCGGCGGCCGTTGCCGCGGCGGCTGATGCCGCACGCGACGTCACGCTGCTGATCAACAACGCGGGCATCGCGCGGCTGGGCAGCCTGACCGACGACGGCGCGCCCGACGCGCTGCGCGATCACTTCGAAACCAACGTGTTCGGGATGCTGGCGATGTCGCGTGCGTTCGCGGGCATCCTCGCCGGCCATGGCGGCGGCGCGATCCTGAACATCCTGTCGGTCGCGAGCTGGGTGAACCGGCCGATCCTGGCGGGCTACGGCGTGTCGAAATCGGCCGCGTGGGCGTTGACCAACGGGCTGCGCCATTCGCTGCGCGAGCAGCACACGCAGGTCGTCGGGCTGCATGCCGGCTTCATCGATACCGACCTGACGGCCGGCCTCGACGTGCCGAAGGCGACGCCGGCCGACGTCGTGCGCCAGGCGTACGAAGCGATCGAAGCGGGGGAGGAAGAGGTGTCGACCGACGAACTCACGCGGCACGTGAAGGCCACGCTGTCGTCGGGCGTCTATCTGGAAGAACCGGCGCCGCGTTGACGCCACCGGTATCCCGAGCCCGCTGCCCTCGCTGCGCGTGCAGTGGGGGCGGCGGGCCGGGTCGTCAGACGGTGGTGTCGATGATGCCCGGGATCTTCACGTCCGGGTTCACGTCCGCGTCGTAGTCGACGCCGGCGATCTCGAAGCCGAACAGGCGCAGGAACTCGGTCTTGTAGCCGGTGAAGTCGGTCAGCTCGTACAGGTTGTCGTTCGTCACGTGGTTCCACTGCGCGACGACCTTCGCCTGCACCTGCGGATCGAGCTCCTTGTAGTCCGCGCGCAGGCGGCCTTCTTCGTCGACGTGCGGCGTCGCGCCGTACAGGCTGTCCTTGAACAGGCCGTACACCTGCTCGATGCAGCCTTCGTGCGTGCCGCTTTCCTTCATCGTCTTGAACAGCAGCGACAGGTACAGCGGCATCATCGGGATCGCCGAGCTGGCCTGCGTGACGACGGCCTTCAGCACCGACACGCGCGCGTCGCCGCCGTGCGCGGCCAGCTGGTCGCGGATCGACAGCACCTTCTTGTCGAGATCCTTCTTCGCTTCGCCGATCGAGCCGTTCCAGTAGATGTCGTGCGTGATCTGCTCTCCGAGATACGTGAACGCGGTGGTCTTCGCGCCGTCGGCCAGCACGCCGGCTTCATCGAGCGCGTCGATCCACATCTGCCAGTCCTCGCCGCCCATCACGGCGACGGTGCCGTCGATCTCTTCCTGCGTCGCCGGTTCCAGCGTGACGTCGCGGATCACTTCCTTGTCGGTGTCGAGGCCGCGGAACGTGACCGTCTTGCCGATCGGCTTGAGCGTCGAGCTGATGGTTTCGCCCGTCTTCGGATGCGTGCGACGCGGTGCCGCGAGGCTGTAGACGACGAGATCGACCTTGCCGAGATCCTGCTTGATGGTGTCGATCGTGACCTGCTTGACCTTGTCGGAGAATGCGTCGCCGTTGATGCTGCGCGCATAGCGCCCCTTTTCAGCGGCGAATTTCTCGAACGCGGCGGTGTTGTACCAGCCGGCCGTGCCCGGCTTCGTTTCGCTGCCGGCGCGCTCGAAGAACACGCCGAGCGTGTCCGCGTCCGAGCCGAAAGCGGCGGAGATCCGGGCGGCGAGGCCGTAGCCGGTCGACGCGCCGATCACGAGCACCTTTTTCGGGCCGTTGGCGATCGGGCCGTGCGAAGTCACGTAGTCGATCTGTTCCTTGACGTTGGCTTCGCAGCCGACCGGATGAGTCGTCACGCAGATGAAGCCACGCACGCGCGGTTTGATGATCATGGAAACCTCTAGTCAGAAAGGCTGGGACGGCCTGAATTCGGGAAAATCCCGCGCATTGTAATGGATGCGGCAGATCGCGGGCGGGCGCGGCCGGAACCCGGCGGATCGTTCAGTTATTTCTCTCTTGACAGAAATAACTGAAATGCCTAAATTTCACGTCATGGAACTCACACCGATTGCCGAACGATTCATTCTCCACTGGGGCGAAATGGGCTCGCGGTGGGGCGTCAACCGCACCGTCTCGCAGATCCACGCGCTGCTCTATCTGGCCGGCCGGCCGATTGCGGCCGACGAGATCGCCGAGACGCTCAACGTGGCACGCTCCAACGTCAGCACGAGCCTGAAGGAGCTGCAGGCATGGCGGCTGGCGAAGGTCGTGCACGTGCTGGGCGACCGCCGCGACCACTTCGAGACGTCGACCGACATCTGGGAGCTGTTCAAGCTGATCGTCGAAGGGCGGCGGCAGCGCGAGATCGAGCCGACGCTTTCGGTGCTGCGCGACTGCCTGACGAATCCGGAGATCGCGAACGAGAGCCGCGAGACCGAACAGCGCATCCGCGACACGCTGCAGTTCGTCGAGACGCTCACGACCTGGTCGGACGAGATGCTGCGGCTCAAGCCCGATACGCTGATGAAGGCGCTCGGCATCGGCGCGAAGATCAGCCAGACGGTCAGGCGCAAGCCGTCGAAGTAAGCGGGTCACGCAGTGCGGGCAGCGAGCCCGCTTTTTTCGGGGTTGTTATTTCTGTCTGTACAGAAATAACTGTAAATAGAGGATGAAAATGAATGCCGTCTTGCCGTCGACCTGCCCGCATGGCCGCACCGGGGCGCGCAGCATGACCGTTCTCGTGTGCGGCGCGAACGGCTTCATCGGGCGGGCACTGTGCGCGCAGCTCGAAGCCGGCGGCCATCGCGTGCTGCGCGGCGTGCGTCAGGCGGTTGGCCCGTCCGATGTCGCGATCGACTTCTCGAAGGACGTCGACCCGGACGCGTGGCTCGCGCGGCTGAAGGGCGTCGACGTGGTGATCAATGCGGTCGGCATTCTTGCCGATCAGCGCGGCGCGACGCTCGACGCCGTGCATCGCGCCGCGCCTTGCGCGCTTTTCACCGCGTGCTGCCGCGCCGGCGTGCGGCGCGTGATCCAGATCTCGGCACTCGGCGTCGAGCGTGGCGATACGCGCTACTTCGCCAGCAAGCACGCTGCCGACCGCTTCCTGCAGACGCTGCCGATCGACTCCCGGATCGTGCGTCCCGCGCTCGTCTATGGCACGGCCGGCGCGTCCGCGCGGTTTTTCAGGATGCTCGCGAGCCTGCCGGTGCAGGTCCTGCCGGCCGGTGGCCATCAGCGGCTGCGCCCCGTGCACGTCGACGATCTCGCCGAAGTCGTGGCTCGATGCATCGATGCGCCGGCGGTCGGCGGCCCGGTGATCGACGTGGTCGGCACCGACGAAGTCGAATACCGCGAGATGCTGGCCCGCTATCGCGCCGCGTTGGGGTTTCCGCCGGCCGCCCGCATTGCATTGCCGGGCCCGCTGGCCGGCGTCGCGGCCACGGTGTTCGGCATGCTGCCGGGCGCGATGTTCACGCGCGACACGTGGGCCATGCTGCGTGGCGGGAACACCGGCGATCCGGCCGCCGCCACGGCGATGCTTGGCCGGCCGCCGCGCGGGATCGACGGCTTCATCGGCGCGGAAGCCGCCGCGCTGCGTCGCGACGCGCTCGCGATGTGGCGTCGTCCGCTGCTGCTGGGCGCGCTGGCGATCGTGTGGATCTGGACGGCGCTCGCCAGCGCGTTCGTCCATCCGCTGCAGTCGAGCCTCGCGCTGCTCGCGCCTGCGCACTTGACCGGGCTGCCTGCGCTGATCGCGCTCTACGCGGCCAGCGCGCTGGACTTCGCGTTCGGCATCGCAACCGTCGTCGCGCCGTCGCGCCGGCTGTGGGTCGCGCAAGCCGCGCTGATCGTCGCGTATTCGGCGGTCATCGCGATCACGATGCCGGGCCTGCTCGCCGAGCCGTTCGGCCCCGTGCTCAAGAACGTGCCGATTCTCGCCATCCTGTTGATCCTTTTTTCAGAAGAAGAACAAGCATGAATACCTATCTCGTCATCAAGGCGCTTCACATCCTGTCCTCGGTGCTGCTGGTCGGCACGGGGTTCGGCACCGCGTTCTACCTGTTCTTCGCGAACCGCACGCGCTCGGTGCCCGCGATCGCGGCCGTGTCGCGGCTCGTGGTGCGCGCGGACTGGTGGTTCACGACGCCGGCCGTGATCTTCCAGCCGGCATCGGGGCTCTGGCTCGCGCACACGGCCGGCTGGCCGTGGCATACGCCGTGGCTCGTCGCGTCGATCGTGCTGTATGCGATCGCCGGCGCGTGCTGGCTGCCGGTCGTGTGGCTGCAGGTCGAACTGGCCGCGATGGCGAAGCTCGCTCACGCGAACGGCGCTGCCGCGCTGCCGGAACGGTACTGGCGCTATGCGAAGCGCTGGGAACTGCTCGGCTATCCGGCGTTCTTCGCGATGCTGACCGTCTACTTCCTGATGGTGCTCAAGCCGATGTAAGCGTGTCGCCCGTCGCACGGGAGCGGCGGAGCGGCACAGCGGAAAGCAGTCGATCGATTCATGAAGCATGCAACAGAAAAAAGAAGGAATGCGAATCATGAGCTCAAGTGAACTGGTGCTGTACTTCGACGGACGATGTCCGTTATGCGTGGCGGAGATCAAGCGTCTCGCGGCGCGCGACGCGCGACACCGGCTGGCTTTCGTCGATATCGCGGAGACGGGTTTCGATCCCGCGCCGCTGGGCGTCGACCTGCCCGCGCTGAATCGCGAGTTGCACGCGCGCCTGCCCGACGGACGCATGTTGACCGGCGTGGACAGCATCCTGGCCGCCCAAGCGCTGACCGGGCGCCGCTGGCTCGTCCGGTTGCTTCGCATGCCGGCCGTGCGTCGTGCGCTGACGCCGCTGTATCGCCGCTTCGCGCGCAACCGGCATGTCGTCTCGCGCTGGCTCGGCTATCGCGCCGAAGCGCCGTGCGACGGGGCGACATGCGTTAGCGGTCGCGACCGTGCCGCCGAACCCGTGGCGGATCGTTCGGCGGGTGACGCTGCGCGCCGCATCGTGGTGAGCTGGATGTACTGCGCGGCGATCGCACACCTGCTCGTCGGCATTGCCGTTCCGTGGGTTGCCGGCACGCCGTGGCTCGACGCGTATCACCGCGTCATCGAGCTGCATTTCTGGGCGGGAACCGCGCCCGAACCGGCGCGTGCGCAGCAGATCTGGTGGATGTCGCTGATTGGCGCGACGGTGCAATGTGCGTCGGTCTGGATGCTGGCGCTCGTGCACCTCGGCAACCGGCTGCGCCGGCGGGAGGTGTGGGGATGGCTGCTGGCCGGCCTGCTGATCTGGGCGCCGCAGGACCTGCTGTTTTCATTGCAGGCCCATGTACTGGGCCATGTGGCGATCGACGCGGCGGCACTCGTTGCGATGGTGCCGCCGCTTGTCTGGCTTTGGAGGAGGGACGCCGTATGAACACCTTGCCTGCTTTCGACTGGGCGCTCAACCTGCTGATCGTGCAGGGCGCGATGGGCGCATTCGATACGCTCTATCACCACGAACTCACGCAGGATCTCCCGCACAGCCCGCGTGCGCGGCTCGAGCTGGGAATTCATGCGGTGCGTTCCGTGCTTTACGGTCTCGTGTTCGCGTCGATCGCGAACGTCGCCTTTCACGGCGCGTGGGTCGCGGCCCTCGCGGCGGTGGTCGTCGTCGAGGTGGTGCTGACGTTGTGGGATTTCGTCGTCGAGGACCAGAGCCGCAAGCTGCCGGCGACCGAACGCGTGCTGCACACGCTGCTGGCCGTCAACGGCGGCGCGCTGTTCGGGATGATCGCGATGCAGCTGGCCGTGTGGGCGCGGGAGCCGACCGCGCTGCACGCGCTCGACCTCGGCTGGCGCGGCTGGGTGCTGAGCCTCTTCGCCGTCGGCGTGGCGATATCGGGAATCCGCGACGGGATCGCGGCCTGCCGGATCGCGCGACACGCGCCGGTCGCCAATCCGTTCGCGGGGCAGCCGCCGGGGAACGTGCTCGTCACCGGCGGGACCGGCTTCATCGGCGAAACCCTCGTGAACCAGCTGCTCGATGCGGGGCATGCGGTCACGTTGCTGGCGCGCGATCCACTGCGTGCGGCCTACCAGTTTCACGGCCGCGTGCGCAGCGTCACGTCCGTCGAGCAACTGCAGCCGCACGAGCGTTTCGACACGGTCATCAATCTCGCGGGCGCGCCGGTGCTCGGTGCTCGCTGGAGCAAGCGCCGGCAGGCGGTGCTGCTCGCCAGCCGCGTCGGCGTCACGGAATCGCTGATGCGCTGGGTCGAGACGGCCGAGGTCAAGCCGCGCACGTGGATCCAGGCATCGGCGATCGGTTACTACGGCGTGCGTCCTGCCGACGAGCGGCTCGACGAAGGCAGCAGCGCCGGCACCGGCTTCATGTCCGAGCTGTGCCGGCAGTGGGAGCAGTCCGCACAGCCGCTCGCCCGCCACGGCGTGCGCTCGGTGGTGCTGCGGCTGGGCGTCGTGTTCGGCCCCGGCGGCGCGCTGCGCCCGATGCTGTTGCCGCATTACTTCGGGATGGGCGGGCGATTCGGCGACGGCACGCAGGTGATGAGCTGGATCCACCGGGACGACGTGCTGCGGATCGTCGCGCGTGCGATGGCGAACCCGGGCATGCGCGGCGTCTACAACGCGGTCGCACCCGCGCCGTTGACCCAGCGCGAGTTCGTACAGGTCGTGTCGAAGGTGCTGCATCGCCCGGCCTGGCTGCACGTGCCGGCCGCGCCGCTGCGGGTCGCGATGGGCGAGATGGCCGAGCTGCTGCTGGACGGGCAGCGCGTGATGCCGGCGCGGCTGCATCAGGACGGATTCATGTTCCGGTTCCCGACCGCCGAGCACGCGCTGCGTGACCTGACGAATCGGTTGCACGCGGATTTTCCGCGCACGGCCTGTCGTTTGCCCCGAGGTCGCGTATAAACTCGACGTGAATGCGTTCGGGACGTGTCGTGCGTCCCGGGCGCTCCGCATCCGACCTCACAAGGAGACTGCATGCTGCACATCCTCGGCAAGATCCCGTCCATCAACGTTCGCAAGGTGCTGTGGCTGTGCACCGAGCTGAACCTGCCGTTCGAACAGGAAGACTGGGGCGCGGGCTTCCGCACGACCAACGATCCGGCCTATCTCGCGCTGAATCCGAACGGTCTCGTGCCCGTCATCAAGGACGACGATTTCGTGCTCTGGGAATCGAACACGATCATCCGTTACCTCGCGAACCGCTATGGCGGTGACGCGCTCTATCCGGCCGAGCCGCAGGCGCGCGCGCGGGTCGATCAATGGATCGACTGGCAGGGCGCCGACCTGAACCGTTCGTGGGTGGGCGCGTTCCTCGGCCTCGTGCGGAAATCGCCCGATCACCAGGATCCGGCCGGCATCGCGCAGTCGATCGCGGGCTGGACGAAGCATATGCAGGTGCTGAACGCACGGCTCGAAGCGACCGGTGCGTACGTGGCCGGCAACGGCTTCACGCTCGCGGACATTCCGATCGGGCTGTCGGTGAATCGCTGGTTCGGCACGCCGTTCGAGCATCCGGATTTCCCGGCGGTATCGCGCTATATCGAACGTCTCGCGACGCGCGAAGGCTTCCAGAAATACGCGGGCAGCGCGAACCCGTGATGCGTCGCGGGTCGTGCACGGCGCGGCGGCATCGCAATCGCCGCCGCGTCCGCGTCACGCCCGGCATCACGGCATCACGGGCCGGTTGTCACGCGCCCGGCGCCGGCAAAGCGTCGAGCACGCGCGCGAGAAACGCCTCGTGATTCCACGCGGATTCCGGCCGCGACAGCCCGAGCCGCACGACTACCAGCTGCCGGCTCGGCACCACGCTCACGAACTGGCCTTCATGGCCGACTGCATGAAACGCGTCGGCCGGCATCGCGACCGCATGCGGATCGCGATCGTTGAACGGCTCCGGCACCTTGACCCACAGCTGCGCGCCATACTCCTGACGCTCAGACTGCGGCGTCGCACGCGTCAGATAGCGCACCCAGCCTTCCGGTAGCAGCCGCTGCCCGTCCCACACACCATCCTGCAGCAGCAACTGCCCGAAGCGCGCCCAGTCACGCGCGCTCGCATACATGTACGACGGGCTGACGAGCGTGCCGGACGCATCGGGCTCGAACACGGCACTGCGCATCCCGAGCGGCGCGAACAGCGCGCGGCGCGGAAACGCGAGGTAGTCATCCTCGCTGCCGCCCAGCGCTTCGCGCATCACGCGCGCGACGATCGCGCTCGTGCCGCTCGAGTAGGACCACCGCGTGCCGGGTGTCGCGGCGAGCGGCTTCGCCGAGGCAAACCGTGCGGTATCGGGCTGCGCGTACAGCATCAACGCGACGTCGGACAGCGGATCGTCGTAGTCCTCGTTGAATTGCAGGCCGCTCGTCATGCGCAGCAGCTCGTCGAGCGTGATGGCCGCGCGCGGATCGCCGCCGCCGCGCCATTCGGGCAGCAGCGCCGACGAATCGGCCGAGAGCTTGTGCTGCGCGACGAGCATGCCGACCAGCGCGGCCGTCACGGTCTTCGTCATCGACCAGCCGGGCAGCGGCGTGTCGGCGGTGAAGCCGGGCGCATAGCGTTCGGCGATCA